>CABQGZ010000404.1 GCA_902463835.1 uncultured Lachnospiraceae bacterium | reverse complement strand
GCACAAAAGGAAAGCAGGTATGAAAAAAATAGTGGCAGTTCTTCTGGCAGTGACAATGGTATCCGGTGCGGCGGGATGCGGAAGGACCGAGGGGGATGAATCCGTTGAGAAGGGCGGGGACAACCGCTCTAAGATTGCCCGGGAGAACGCTGTGATCCTGGAAGAAAACGCGGATCCGTTTTCTCCGGTTGGCGATGAAAAAGTGGTAATTCATGTGGGAAGAGAAGAGTCGGACGTGGAGTATCCCAAAGGAGAGGATTCCTACAACAACTATGTGGTGAAGTATCTGGAGGATAAGCTGAATGTTCAGTATGTATACGATTTTTCGGTGGATCCGGGCTCTTACTACACAAAGGTGTCCATGGCCATCTCCTCCAACACGATGCCTGAGGTGATGTGTGTAGCTTATGGACAGATGAAGGAGCTTGTGGAGGCCGGAGCGCTGGAGGATATGACCGATGCGTTTTATACGTATGCATCCGATGAGCTTTTGAAGGTGATGGACTCTGCTGCGGGGATTGCGGACAGCAATGCTACCTTTGATGGAAAATTAATGGCTATACCGGGAACCTACGATGGAATGGATTCCGTTTCCGTGATGTACATTCGGGAAGACTGGCGAAAACAGCTGGGGCTGGACGAGCCGGAGACTTATGAGGATGTGCTGGCGCTGGCAAAGGCCTTTGTGGAGAAGAATCCGGGCGGAAAGGTAAAGGAGGGAATCTCTGCGGATCTGGCGATTGTCCAGCCGGCCGGCGGATTCGGTCATCTCAATCCGCTGTTTCATGCCCAGGGCGCGTTTCCTAAGATTTGGGTCACACAGGAAGACGGTTCCATTCGTTATGGTTCTACCACAGAGGAGGCAAAGAATGCGTTAGGACAGCTGAGAGGATTGGTGGAGGAAGGACTGATGAGTCCCTCCCTTGCAACGAGAGATCACAACACACTGCTGGAGATGCTGGCCAACGGGCAGACGGGAATTTTCTTTGGAACATGGTACTCTTATGTATGGCCGGTGTTTGATCTGCTGCAGGGCGGAGATAAAAATGCGGAATGGAAGGCCTACCTGGCTCCGGCGGCAGCGGATGGAAAGGTAAACTGGGTAATGAAGGATCCGGCATATACGTACCTTGTTGTAAAGAAGGGCGCCTCCGAAGAAGTGAAGGAAGCGGTTGTAAAGACGCTGAATTACCAGCTTGCCCTGGATCATACACAGGCGGAAGAGCTTCGCGACAAGGATACGCCGTACCATTGGCATTACGGACCGATCAATATGCTGACCGGTGCGTACAATGGAAATGAGGAGGCCGCACAGCATGTGATGGATTGCCTGTCCGGGGAACTGGATCAGAACGCGCTGACACCGGTAGAAAAGCTCTGCTATGACGCCTATCAAAAGGTGGCGGAGACGGGATTGCGGGAATGCTTAAAAACAGATATGAACGCGGCGACTTACTGGGGATATATCGAGGGCGAGATGCTGGTACAGAAGAATGCGGATAAGATCAATAAGGTTTATTCTTCCTTCTATCTGACAACGCCCACAATGGAGGACAAGTGGGGAACGCTGGTATCCATGGAGGAGGAATTCTACCTTCAGGTACTGACCGGGGATAAATCCATCGATGAATTTGATGCGTTTGTAAAAACATGGAATGCGCTTGGCGGTGAGCGAATCACAAAAGAGATCAATGATCGGCAGGGAAAGTAAAACTATGAAAAAAAGAGTGAAAGGCAAAAATAATACAGAAAAGAAGGTAACCTTCCGGCAGACATGGCCGTACCATCTGTTGCTGCTGCCAGGCATGCTGATCCTGACGGTTTATATCATTATTCCCTTTTTGGGAAACAGTATGGCATTTCAAAATTATAAGCCGGCCCTTGGATTTTTCAAATCAGAGTGGGTAGGCCTGGAACATTTCCGCACCATGTTTTTGCTGCCGGATTTTAAGCGGGTTGTCACCAATTCTGTGATCATCGCGGTGTCAAAGCTGGTGCTGATCATGCTTTTCTCCCTGCTTTTCGCTGTGCTTTTGAATGAGATTCGAAGCGCAAAATTTAAAAAAACCATACAGACCTTCTGCTTTTTGCCCCATTTCCTGTCCTGGGTAATTCTGGCGTCTATCTTTAAAAATCTGCTGGATGCCACGGGGCTTGTAAACCAGGTTCTGACAGATGCCGGAATTCTGAGTGAGGCGGTGAATTTCCTTGGCTCCAACCGGTTTTTTAAGGCGATTCTGGTGGGGACAGATGTCTGGAAGGAATTCGGATACGGAGCAGTCATTTTTATTGCAGCTCTTACGGGGATCAATCCGGAGCTGTATGAGGCTGCCGATCTGGACGGCGCGGGACGGCTGGCAAAGATCTGGCATGTGACGCTTCCGGGGATACGGACCACGATTGTGATGGTAGCGACACTGAACATAGCGAATATCTTAAATGCAGGCTTTGACCAGGTCTATAACATGTACAGTCCTGTCGTATATCAGAGCGGAGATATTATAGACACGTATGTGTATCGGATGAGTTTCCTGAGCAATCAGTATTCCCTTGCAACAGCAATCGGTATGTTCAAGTCGCTGATCAGCTTTGTATTGATCGCGGTATCCAACTGGCTTGCAAAGAGATTTGCAAACTATCGAATTTTCTAGGAGGTGAACGAAAGATGAGAAAATACAAATCCTGGAAAAGCCGCACCTTTCAGGCGATTGTGATCGGGATACTTTTGGTCATGGGTACCATGTGTCTGCTTCCCATATTACATGTAGTGGCGCTGTCGCTGAGCAGCAAGAACGCGGTGCTGGCCGGCAAGGTCTCCCTGTGGCCGGTGGAACTGACCTTCACACCGTACAAGGTGTTGTTGACAGACGTGAAATATCTGCAGTCCTTCTGGGTTTCGGTGAAGCGGGTGCTTCTTGGGGGAGGACTGAACCTGGTGCTGACCACCATGACAGCCTTTGCGCTGTCCCAGGAGGAGAAGGTGTTCCCGGGACGCAGAGTTTACATGTGGATTATGATATTTGCAATGCTCTTTGGAGCAGGCATCGTCCCCTTATATTTTGTTGTCAATGCGACGGGATTGATGGACTCGATCTGGGCGCTTGTCATTCCGGGAGCACTCCCGGTGTACAATGCGATTCTGCTGATGAACTTTTTCCGGAATCTGCCCAGAGAGGTTCGGGAGTCGGCATTGCTGGATGGCGCAAATCCAATACAGATGATGTTGAAAATATATGTGCCCCTCTCCGTGCCCGCCATTGCCACAGTCACTGTTTTCTCTGTGATAGCACACTGGAACAGCTTTTTTGACGGAATGCTTTTTATTAACACACCAAGTAAAATACCGCTGCAGACGTATATTCAGACCCTGACAAATAATACCATAGATATCTCGGGGCTGATATCGGTAGAAGAAAAAGCGGCGCTGTCTTCCCAGAGAACCTTTAACGCGGCCAAAGTGGTGGTTGCCTCTCTGCCGGTAGTTATTTTTTATCCCTTTATGCAGCGCTTTTTCATCACAGGCCTTACGCTGGGGTCGGTAAAGGAATAGTAGTAGAAGAAAGGAAAACTTCTGGCATTTAAAAATCCGCCGGTAAAAACGGTGAGAATCAAGGACGATTTTTGGACAAAAAGACAAAAGCTTATCTCAGATAAGATATTGGAATATCAATGGAAAATATTAAATGATGAGATTGACGGAGTGCCGAAGAGCCACTGCGTTGAAAACTTTAAAATTGCGGCAGGACTGTCGGATGGAACGTATTATGGATTGCCCTGGCAGGACCACGATCTGGCAAAATGGATGGAGGCAGCGGCGTTTGGCTTAATGAATTATCCGAACCCAAGAATCGAACAGATTATGGACGATACCATCGCGCTGTTGAAACAGGCGCAGAAACCGGATGGGTATCTCAATACATATTATACGCTGAAGGAGCCGGAAAAAAGGTTTACCGATTTCGCCTATGGACACGAGATCTTAAATTGCGGACATTTTCTGGAGGCGTCCATCACATATTTTACGGCTACAGGAAAGAGCGATTTTCTTGAGATCACAAGGAAAAATGTGGATCTGATCTATGACGTGGTCATGGGTTCGAAGGACAATATTTTCCCGGGACACGAGGAGATGGAGATTGCGCTGCTGCGGCTATATGATCTGACGAAGCAGTCTA
>CABQGZ010000403.1 GCA_902463835.1 uncultured Lachnospiraceae bacterium | reverse complement strand
GTACTACTCTTGCTTTGGGGCGTCCCTTCGCCGCAATTCTAAATAGGCCTTCTTTTGCTAAACCAGCATTTTACAAATGCGGCACCGGCGGCCGTTTGGGATCCAGGATCTCCTTTGCATTGAACAAATCGGACACATTGTCCTGCTCTCCGATGGCATTGTAGTAGATACGGTAGCCGTCAAGATTCCGTCTGCCCTGGCGCAGGTAATCCTTGCCAAACCAGGTACGATACAGGTTGGAGTCCACATTACAGAAGATGCTGTAGCCCTGCTGACGCAGATACTGGTATTTTTCCGTGGACTCATCGTAATTGCCCCAGTTACCAAGATCCTGTCCGTGGGCAAAGATAATCGTGTCGGTGGCTCCCACCAACGGTTCCACATTCTCACGCCACTTCTGGGTGTCCTCCTTCAGACGCTGCATGCTGCTGTCTCCGATCTTCAAATGACCCCAGGTATGGCTAGCAAATTCCCAGCCATCCTCCTTCATGGCGTCCGCCACCTTCTTGGCCTTGGCACGCTCTGCCTCCAGATTGAAATCCGGATGATTCCTCAGCCATTTCTTCTTGTCGGCATTGATGTCATTGTCGATGCTGGAATAACTGCTGTCTGTACGGTAGCCCAGAATTCCGTTGTAGCCGGTCAAGGCGATAATACCCTTGGCTCCCCGGTAAGAAGCATCCGGATGCTCCTCCACAAATTTGTCGATCAAGGGGACCACATCGTAAGCGCCTACCACGGTAGTGCCATCCGCCTGTATGTATTCGCAGGTAGGCTTTCCGTTCTCATCCAAAATCATTTTGGCCGCATACCCGTAATTGTCATAGCTGTGATAATAACTCAAATCATCCTGAGACAGTACGAAAGCCCGCTTCCCCGGAGGCAGAAGAATCGTCGCCTCCTTGAATACGGTATTTCCATTTTCATCCGTACTGGTCTCAATCAGGTCGTGAATACTTACCATCACATAACCGCGATCATACATCTCCTGAGTAATCTTATTGAATTCTTCTATGGTAGTCATCCACTGATTATTTCCCACGGCCTGGCGGTCTTTTTCCTGATTAGCAAAGCACCTGTCCGGGTCTACTACCAGCGTATGATAAAAGATGTGAGTTACCTCTTCCATTTTTACCGGAACACAGGTTGCCTTTGTGGCTTCATATCCGCTGATCTTAGAAGTCAGCTCCGTGTCCTTATCATATCCTTCTATGGTTTGAAGAAGTGCCACAGCTCCGTCGTAATCATAGGAGGCGGCAAGACGGTCCGCCTTCGCTATAAGCTCCTGCTTCTCCTGCTGCCGCAAAGCCTCCTGCTCCTCCTGACTCGGTTCCTTGCCCGGATTCTTATTCCCTTCTTGAACCGGATCGGTATTAGCCGTAACGGAATCATCCGGCTTATCCATGTACCCTTTCTTTTCCAGCAGTACCTTCACGCCTATAATTCCGCCTACGATTGCCAGCAGCACTACCACACACAGAGCTGCCATCTGCATTTGCTTTTGCCTTCTCTTTCGTCTTCTTCTCATTGTCTCCTACTCTCCATCTCTTTTTCCTTCTTGTTGTCCCTGCAATCAAAAAACATAATTCCCGCAAAACCGCTGTTTATCGACGGAACAAGAACAAAACCTTCCTTTTTCTATCATAATATGTTCCGCCAAAATAATCAATTACTTCTTCGTAATTATTTTCTTAAAAAAAGTTAATTTTTTGGTACATATTGTCGAAACAGCTGTACTCCCCCAGTTTTTCAAGTGGTTCAGACTTCCTGTGCCGCAATCCGCCCCCGAAGAGAGCGGCCTTTGTCAGCTCCATTTTCCCTGGGCCACCTCCGATACCAACTGTTCCATCTCGCCTTTGGAGGACACAGTCTTGCTCCGCTCCACCAATGCCTCTTTCTTCTGTTCTGTCATGCCGGAAAAGCGCTCCATAGCCGGCTCATTCATGGCCAGGCTCAATCCGAATCCGATGGGAAGTTCTTCCTTATAATTGATGATCATTGCAAATACCTCTCTTTTTTCTCATAGTATCTGTAATTTCTCAGTCGCTATACATGTTTTCTTTCACTTTCCCCGTCCATATCAGAACTTACCATGATCTCCTTTTTTCAACCACTATACCTGTGCCTCCCTCTTTCCAAGCCAATGCAGAAATGCCATGATCTCATGGGCGAGCATAGGAAAGGAAGCCAGTGCCAGAAGACGCAGCCATTCTGTCAATTCCAGATGAACCGTCCCGAAAGCTGCAATCAGAAAGGGCTGCTTTGTAACCACAAGCTGGAGTACCATTCCAAAAATGCACGCTCCTATCATCAGCTTATTTTCCAGATGATTCATTCGAAAAATAGATCTGCGGATATTGCGCATCCCCACCGCATGGAACAGCTGCGACATAGCCAATACCGTGAATGCATATGTCTGAGCATGCATTTGTACACCTTCATTTTTCAGTACACCGCGAATTGTATCCAGGCTTATGGCAATTCCGTTCTCTTTCAATATTCCATAGGGCAGCACCAAAAAGGCCGTCAGACTCACCGCAGCGATCAGGATTCCATAAAAGCAGGTACAGGCCAGTCCACCACCCGCAAACAGACTCTCCTTAGGCTTTCGCGGAGGCTGCCGCATCATACTGTCTCCATCATTTTTGTCCACTCCCAGGGCAAGCGCCGGCAGAGAGTCCGTGATCAGATTGATCCACAGAATGTGGCTTGATTTCAGCGGAGCGGCAAATCCGCACAGTACAGCGACAAACATGGTCATGATCTCTCCCAGATTGGAGGACAACAGGAAGATTACAGATTTCTTTATATTTTCGTAAACACCGCGCCCCTCCTCCATAGCCTTCTCGATGGTTGCAAAATTGTCATCCGTCAAAATGATATCAGAGGCTTGCTTGGCCACGTCCGTGCCTGTCATACCCATGGCGATCCCTACGTCCGCTGCCTTCAGGGAGGGCGCGTCATTCACGCCATCTCCTGTCATGGCCACGATATTCCCGCGCCGTTGAAAGCCTTTTACAATCCGCACCTTGTGTTCCGGCGATACCCTCGCAAATACCCGGACGCGATCCAGACGCCTGGCCAGCTCCTCCGCTGACAGCTGCTGCACCTGTTCTCCCGTCATACACTGTTTTGGATCGCTCACAATTCCCAGCTGACTTGCAATTGCATAGGCAGTATCCACGTGATCTCCTGTGATCATGACGGTTTCCACACCGGCATTCCGGAATTTTGCCACAGCCTCCGCCGCCTCTGGCCGCGCAGGATCCTTCATCCCCACCATTCCCACAAAGGTCAGGCCTTCCTCCGTCAGCCCTCCCCCTTCACGTTTTGCCAGGGCCAGCGTGCGCAGCGCCCTTGTGGACATTTCCGACAAGGCTCTGCCAATCCTTTCCCGATGGATTGCCGTGACAGGCACCTGCTCTCCTTTGATCAGGATACTGGTACATTTTTTCAGGACTTCATCCGGCGCCCCCTTTGTATACGTTATGGATCCCTGCCCTTTTTTATGACTGGTGGTCATCATTTTTCGCTTGGAATCAAAGGCTTTTTCCCTGATTCGCGGCATCCGCTGCTCCAGTTCCTCCCTGTGAAGCCCAAACTGCTCCGCCATGTCAAGAAGCGCCAATTCTGTGGGATCCCCGATTCGCGTATCAAAGGTCAGTACGCCATCATTGCAGAGTGTCATTCCCTGCAGCAGCTCCTGCTGTGCATCCTGAAGCGCTGATCCCCTTCCCAGATCCATAAACCCACAGAGACGTTCCTCTATGTAACAGCAGGTGACGGTCATCTTGTTCTGGGTCAGCGTGCCTGTTTTATCGGAACAGACCACACTGACGGCTCCTAATGTTTCCACCGAGGGAAGCCTGCGTATGATCGTATGTACCTTCACCATCCTGGTGACGCTCAAAGCAAGACAGATGGTGACAACCGCCGGCAATCCTTCAGGCACTGCGGCCACCGCCAGAGAAATCGCCGTAATCAGCATTTCAAGAATATCACGCTTCTGAACGATGGCAATGAAAAAGAGCAGTACGCACAGACCTAAAGACAGCAGGCTCAGCATCTTGCCAAGCTCTCCCAGGCGGCGCTGTAAAGGCGTCACCTCATTCTTACTCTCATGGATCAGCGCCGCGATCTTACCGATTTCTGTATCCATGCCAACGGCCGTCACCATGCCTGTACCC
>CABQGZ010000402.1 GCA_902463835.1 uncultured Lachnospiraceae bacterium | reverse complement strand
GTGCGGATCCTGACGCCTTGTATTAAGCCGTCATTGTTGTCTATCGCCATCTTCGGTTTTACTTCCACGTGGAATTCCCTGATGACGCCGCTTTTGCTGCTGCGTGACAAGATGAGCGTTACATTGCCGCTGGCATTGAAATACCTGCAGAGCGGTACGGGCGATGCCATACAGTATAATTATGTATTTGCAGGTATTGTGATATCAGGACTGCCGCTTGTTATCCTGTATCTGTTCTGCCAGAAATATTTTGTAACGGCGCTGGCAGGAAGCGTGAAAGGATAAGAGGAGGACGGTATATGAAGCATTATTGTGTAATTTCCCACACCCATTGGGACAGAGAATGGTATCATACGAGAGAGCAGTTTCGCCTGCGCCTCATTGATCTGTTTGATCATTTATTGGAAATATTGGAGCGGGAGCCAGAATACATTTTCCATATGGACGCCCAGACCGTTGTGCTGGAGGACTACTGGGAAGTATGCCCGGAGAAAAAAGAGCTGTGCTGCAGGTATATCGCCGAGGGGCGTCTTCTGGTGGGACCGTGGTATGTGCAAAACGATTTCTTTCTGACCAGTGGGGAGGCCACGGTGCGAAATCTCTTGTTAGGGACGGCGCAGGCCAGGGAATATGGCCGCTGTGAGACGGTGGGATATACGCCGGATCAATTTGGTCTGATCTCTCAGCTGCCCCAGATTTTCCAGGGCTTTGGCATAGATAATTGTGTATTTGGACGAGGGTACCTGGATGTGACAGTGGAGGAGGACGGCACTGTTGTAAAGACACGCAAACCATCGGAATTTTTGTGGAAAAGTCCTGACGGCTCTAAGGTACTGGCTGTCTGTATGAGCTATTGGTATAATAACGCCCAGCGCTTTTCCGCTGTCCCCAAGCGTGCGCTTTGGATGGCGGAAAGCGCAAAGGAATTGTTTGAGGGCATTGCCGGTACACCATATCTGCTCCTGATGAACGGTGTGGACCATCTGGAAGCCCAGGAGGATCTGCTGCCCATTTTACAGGAAGTACAGAGGCAGCTTCCGGCGGATGAGAGAATCTATCAGACAACATTGGAACGCTATGTGAAGCAGGTGAGGGAGGCCCTGCCGGAGAACTGTCTGTCGGTGCATGTAGGGGAGCTTATGCAGGGCGGCAACACGGAGCTTTTGAAGGATACGGCATCCTCGCGGATCTATTTGAAAACAGCAAACTGTGAGCTTCAGAATCTTCTGGAGCATCGTCTGGAGCCGTTGTATGCTATGCTGGAAGCGTGTGGGATGACAGGGATATATCCAAAGCGGCAGCTTCATTTTCTGTGGAAAATGCTTATTAGAAACCATGCCCACGACAGTATCTGCGGCTGCAGTAAGGATATGGTGCATCGTCATATGGAGGCGCGTTTTGCTTCCATAAGTGAGATGGCGGAGGAGCTTCTGCACCGCGGTATGGTTCAGCTGGCTGCCCATGTGCGCAGGGGGCTTACGGCGGAGGATTATCTTATCGTGGCGTTTAACGGCCTGCAGCGTACACGGACGGAGGTGGTGGAGACCACAGTGGACATTGCGGCGTCGGATGAATCGTCGGAGTTTGCCATTTTTTCGCCTGCAGGAAGGGAGATTCCTTTTGCAGTACTTTCTCATGAGTGTATCTACAAGGGAGTGTTTTCACCCATCAATCTGCCGGGATTTGTGAAAACAGAGCGGTATCGCATTCGTATGCTGGCGGAGCATGTGCCAGGGTTTGGCTACACTGCTTATCGGGTTGCCGTAAAAAAAGGCGGGAAGGCATGCGATACAAAAAAGCCTTTACTGTATCAGGAGAACAGGTGTTACTGTCTGGAGAATTCCTATATAAAGGCAATCGTGATGCCGGACGGCCGTATCGATGTGCTGCATAAAAGGAGCGATCATCGGTATGAGGATGTTTTGACGGTGCAGGACGTGGCGGATATGGGGGATTCCTATATATTTATGGCTGCGCCGGCGGACGTTCCGATAGAGCTCAAGGATTATAGGCCAGAATTCTTTGTGGAAGCAGAGGACGGTTTCCTGGGGCAGCTGCGGCTTCATTATGAGATGGAATTGCCCTGCTGCTATGAAAAAGCGGAAAAGAAGAGAAGTGAACAAAAGGTTCGACTGCCGTTGGACATCCAGATCAGTTTGGGAGCAAAAGCAAAACAGCTTGCGGTTACGTTCCGTTTTACGAACACAGCCAGGGATCATCGGCTTCGCGCGTTGGTCAGAACAGGTCTGGCAAGTGACAGAACGGCAGCTTTGGCGCCCTATGACATTGTTTCCCGCAGTAAGTGGGAGAATGATGTCCGCTATGTCAATGAGAGTCAGCATAATTCGGGGATGGTGGCCATCGAGCATAATGGGACGGGAATGGCCGTGTTAAATCGCGGCATCTATTGCTATGAGAATTTGCAGAAGGAGCAGGGAACACTGGGCTTTACACTTGTGAGGGCTACCGGGCGCATTAACCGGGAAGGAGCGGGGGTACCGGAAGATGATTCTTGGGAAGCGCCGGAGAATCAATGTCTGCGGGAGCTCACCTGTGAGCTGGCACTCATGCCCTGGAGCGGAGAGGGGCTGGCTGTGGAGGCAGCTCATGGGGCGCAGGAATTTCAAAACCCATTGACAGTACAATGTGAGCCTGTGGATACGCATAAGTTCTCCGGTGGGCGAACCGCAGTACAGGATAGTCGTGTGGCGGAGCTTTTTTACCGGGAGACACCGTATTCTGCCTGCCGGCTGGAGGGGACGGAGCAGTTCTGCGCGCTTGCGGGGGAAAATCTTCAGGTGACGGCTCTGAAGAAGGCGCAGGAAGGAAATGGCTATATTCTGCGTTTTTACAATATGGAAGAGACCGTGACAAATGCGGTACTGGAGCTTGGCAATGGGCGAAGCGCCAGCGTATGGAAAACAAACCTGGCGGAAACTGCAAGAGAAGCATTGACAGTGGAGGAGCATCGTGTGAGAATGTCAGTAAAAGAAAAAGAGATTGTCACGCTGATGATCGAGTATTGCTGAACAAAAGAGACATGAAATAAAAAGCATTACCGCTGAAAAGGGGGAGACACAATGGAAGAAAAGTTTATGCTGGGGTGCTCGGGAGCTGCGTTGTCCAAGGTAGAAAGTATGGAAGAAGTGTTGGATTCTTTGAAGCGAGCAGGATTTGAGTGTGTAGATTTCTGGTTGTACCGGCACAGTCTGGAACCAAAGGATCCAATGCTTCAGGGCAACTGGCGGGATTGGGTTTGTGAAACGAAACGAAAGATACGGAATGCCGGGCTGATAGTGGGGCAGGTGCATGGGATATTAAATACGTATATCCCGGAGGATTTTCATTTTGAAGAGCCGCAAATCGCGGCTTACCGGAACCTGGAGGCCGCCCGGATGATGGAATGCGACCGGATTGTATTTCATCCGGCTTTTTATGTGCATCGTGTGGCGGATGAAGATACCCGCAGACGGGTGCTGGACTATAATGTGCGCTGGTTTGGAAAACTGCTTGATACAGCCAGAACATATCAGGTGCGGATCCAACTGGAGAATACCTTTGATTTTGCAAGAGTGCAGAAACCGGAAGATCCCCCCTATCCATTTACCATTGCAGAGGATCTGCTTACGGTAATGCGAGGACTTGGGGATGAAACGGTGGAAGCCTGCCTGGATACGGGGCATGGGAATGCTTGTGACCAGGATGTTCCTGCCATGATCTGGACTCTTGGAAAGCGGATCGGAACCATACACTTGAACGATAATTACGGCAATCTAAAACCGGCATATCCAGATATGCATTTGTTCCCGGGGTATGGTACGCTCCGATGGGATAACGTCCTTCGGGCTCTTCGGGAGACAGGGTTTTCCGGGGTCTTAAATATTGAACCGGTGGGATCCTTGCTTCAGCTGCCAAAGTCGGTGCGGGACATTCAGCTGAAGGCTGCAGCGGATGTACTGCGGGAGCTGGCGCGTCTGGCCGGCTTCCCGGTTGAATGACATAGCATTCACCGATTCTTGCACTGTATTTTTCTTTGAAACGCACAAGCGATGTGATGGAATATTTCTTTGTTGATTTCACCTCAATAGGATAAATCTTATATTTGAGCTTACTGTTATTTGAAATAATAAAATCAATTTCAAATAACAGTAAGCTTTATTGTCGAATAAAGTTATCAGATTATAGCAT
>CABQGZ010000401.1 GCA_902463835.1 uncultured Lachnospiraceae bacterium | reverse complement strand
TCGATGGTGAGAACACTCATTCCTGCGCTCACCTCATTGTAAAGTCCTGCAAAGGTGCGGTACGCGTTGCGCATGGCACCGATGTAGCCGCCCCCGTGAAGCTGCAGGATGACATAGTCCTCCCGGGCCCCCTCCTTCTTCCGCAGAAACTCCATGGTAAATTGCGGCATCACAATCTCATCCACCGTAAAAATGCGGGGACATCTCCACCTGGGTTCCACCAGGTTCTTGCGAAGCTCTCCTGATTTTATTTTCTTCCCCAGCAGATGGTCGGAGGTCACGTGGGCGATCAGCTGCCGCAGAATGAACCCCCGGATACTGCTCTCTATTTCTTTCTGGTTTCTCTTCATTTCCCGTTTTTTAGCCATGTGCCACTCCATCTGGAAGTATGATTTTGTATTTCTGTTGCTACATGTGAAATCTTCTTTTTAACTCATTCTTGGCTTTCCGATCCCCGAATATAATGGTTCCCAGGAACAAAGCGGCGGATACGGCAGCTGCCACAATCGTCACCACCGGATGCCAGATGATGTCTGTCTTCCAGAATATGAGCGTCATAATACTTAAGACCACCGTCATCAGCTGCAGCAGAATATAACTCTGCCAGTTGGCCATATTCACCAGCATCAGGATAATAATGGTGAGATTTATCAGCAGTATACCGCTTGGCACCACGAAGTTCACAGACCACCCCCGGTAGCCTACAATAAAATCGATCGCCACAGTGAGCAGCACCCCGGCTATGATCTGGGTCAGTATGATGCGCTTATACCCGCTGTTCTTCTGGATGGAATAGCGCAGCGTCATATAAAAATACAGGATCGCCACTCCGCTGATGGCGGACCACCACATCCCGGAATAGGTAGCATAATTGATAGCGACAAGCCCGCCTTCCACCAGAATCGCCAGGTAGGTGTACAGCTTTACCACAAAATTCAGTTTCCTGGTCACATCCTTCACATTGGGATACATGGCCGTCGGTTCTTCCTTTTTTTCATCCGTATCCTTGCTGTCTGTCTCCAGCACGCTGTGGCACAGGGGACAGACCATGGTCGGATCCACAATTGTCACATGACATGTCTTACATTTTCTCATCGTACACTCCGTTCGTCTCAATCCCTACTTCCACTCCGTCTGCGGAAATCTTCTGGAAAAAACATCGCTGTATGCTCACATCGGTCAATGTGGAGCTGAAGGTAAATACCAGCCTTCCGTTATAGGAACAGATGCATCCCTTGATATTCTGCCCCTTGGACATGGACAAAAATGCGTGAAACTTATCAATATAGGGCCGATATTCTTCCCGGATAGCAATATTTCCCACATTGGTGACAGTGCTGGAATTGGCCAGCGCCGAGGTCCGGTACACGGATTTGATCGCAATATTTTTTACAAACAACGGTACCGCCCGCAGCATGAGATTCTTTTCATTGGAGACATTGTAAGCAAAAATGTGCTCCAGATGTTCCGGATTGATCTGGCTGCGCAGACTCTCCGCCGTGATCTTTGCAACCTCCTCAAAGGTATATTGCTCCTCGGTGGGTTCAAATACCGCGGACACCATGACAAAAAAGTTTTTTGTAGTGATGGAATTGTAATACGGGCGCAGGTTCACCGGAACAGCCACGCTGATGGGCCGCTTGCTGGGGGTTCCATGCAGACACTCCTGATATACGCCCCACAAAAATACTGCCACGAGGTATTCATTTATGGACAACTGGTACTTTTTGCATACTGCCTTCAGCTGATCCACCGGCATATAGCCGTGAATGATTCCCAGCTCCAGGGGCTTTAATTTCTCCCCCTTGATGGTGTAGGCACGCTTCGTCTTATATCCCCTGGCATGGCTCTTTTTATAATTTTTTACAAAGCTGTCCTCCTTATTCAGAGAGGTGTCGCTGCACAGCTCGTCCGCCACCACCTGGAGAAGCTCCGGGTGCACCATGCGCAGATACTGGTATGTCAGCTCCCGCAGGAAATTGATGGCGCCCATCCCGTCCGTCAGCACATGGAACACCTCCAGGTTAATCCTGTTCTCATAATAGCTGACACGGAACAGATAGCTGTTGTTCCGGTTGGCCGCAATATACTGGTTGGGATAAGTGCGTTCCTCCTGCACCCTTGGCGCGGTCTTCTCATTATCTTCAAAATAATACCAGAAAATCCCCTTGCGCAGTCTGACTTTAAACACGTCAAACCAAGGAAGCACTTTGTCCAGCGCTTCCTGCAGGATTCCCGGCAGTATTTTTTCTTTTAAGGTCACAGATATGCGGTAGACATTGCTCATGCTCTCCCCCGCGATGACAGGAAAGAGATGCGCCGTATTGTCCAGCTTATCCCACTTGATTTCGTTTTTTTGTTTTGACATTGGATTACATCCTTTAAAAAATTTCGCTGGTTCTATTTTCTTACAGCAGAGGGAAACTGTCAACTGTTTTTTTGGCAAATGTTCTTTCCAGACGCACTCCTCATAACGTGTTCCCCAGGCAGACACCTCAGCCGACACTCAAAAAGTGCAGTACCACGCGGATACTGCACTTTCAATATAATAAGGAGAAAAATGAAAAGGATTGCCTCTGTTTCAAGTAGTCTGTCTGACTCTATTCTGTGATCTTTGTCTTCCACAGACCGTGAAGATTACAGTATTCGTAAGCTGCCTTGGGTGTCTCTCCCTCGGACAGTTCAAATACGGCCTTCGGTGCATCGCCCGGTTTCAAACTCTTCAGATGACCGCCGCAGCAGGTCTCCAGATAGATCATCATAATATAATGCTCCTCCAGCATGGGGTGTTCCAGGCTTCCCACCGTCACTGTAACGGTATTGCCTTCCCGTTCTACCACTGGAAGATGCTTCTCGGCTGACGCTTCCACTGTATTGGGAGCCACTTCGCCAAAGGATACCTCGCATCCTTCCTGTCCCGGAAGAATTTCCATTGCGATACTTTTACACTTGTTACATCCGTAAAACTTCATATTTACATACCTCCTTTTTTGGTTACTCTTGCCTTTGCAGTGCGCACTCGGAAGCTTTGGCTTCCTCGTTCACGGGCATTCGCCCTATCAATCCGGTCATCCGGAAATTCGTCTGCAAGCAACCGATTTCCTCCTGCCCGTCTTGGCACTGCTCATTGCTTTTGTAGATATTATATCCCAGCTTTTTTGCACGGACAAGGTAAGATTCTGTAAAGATTTCCGGCGTGCCGCATATAATATCCGGAATACACATTTTCTGGGAGCTATACGCAATGTCTGTTACTTCCATTGCCATATTAGGCGGCGATTTACGCCAGTGCTATCTGGCGGAGTATCTGCATACAATGGGGCATGAGGTCTACTGCCTTGGCACCCTGCCTTTTCCCGGTTCGGACCACTCCATGTTCCCGGAGGTTCTAACCCTGACGGAAGCTTTGGTGTCCGCTCGTCTGGTGGTGGGGCCCATTCCCTTTACAGCCCAGGATGGATCCTTAAATACTTCCTCCTCTGTACCGATAAAAATATACCCGGAGGAACTGACCAGCTTCCTGTGTCCCGGCCAGATTCTGATCGGCGGTCTTATCCCCAAGAGCATTCGGGAAGCCTGTGCCAGAAAACAGATCACGTGCTTCGATCTGATGGAGGAAGAAAATCTGACGCTGGCAAACGCCGCCCTCACCGCGGAGGGACTCCTTGCCCACCTGATCGACAGCACCCCCTTCTCCCTCACCGGTCAAAAAGCGCTGCTTATAGGCTTCGGCCGCTGCGGCCAGGAGATTGCAAAGCATCTCGTCTGCTTTGACATGGAGCTGTCCACCCTGGAAAAGGATCCGAGCCGTCTCCTCAAGGCACGGATGGAGGGGATTACTGCCTTAGACACCCCTTCCTTCCCGACTTGGGATTATGATCTTATTATCAACACAGTGCCAGAGCAGGTACTCACCGCAGGGCAGCTTGGACTTCTTCCAAAACACTGTACACTTTTTGACATTGCATCCGCTCCCTATGGATTTGCGTTTGAAGCAGCCCAGGAACAGGGTCTTGCGCTGTTTCGCTGTCCCGGCATCCCTGGAAGGATGATGCCAAAGACGGCAGGGGAGATGATCGGAAAGATCATAACAGAAAGGATGTTGTCACATGGATTTTCTTAATAAAAATATCGGAATCGCTTTCACCGGTTCCTTCTGCACGTATGAAAAAGTCTTTCAGGCCATACAGGGG
>CABQGZ010000400.1 GCA_902463835.1 uncultured Lachnospiraceae bacterium | reverse complement strand
GTTTCCGGCAAGAGCTCCAGCAATTGGCTTTGCCGGGGGCGAGGCGTTTTGCCCCGCCTTTTGCCCGGTTTCCTGCAGTAATCTGGCCGGTATCGCCACCACATAGGTACTGTCCCGGGTGCCGTTTCCCAGTAAATCGTACCGATAGCGATATCCGGAAGCCGGTAGCTTGATGACCCCGGCCTGTCCCAGCAGCTTCTGTAACTCGGCAGCCCATCTGTCATTTTGAAGGAAAGAAGCGTCAATAGTACTGTCGGCCTTGACAGCTTTGGCATACCATGTCATCCACACCTTCTCCTCCATGACCAGATACTCCTCACCGCCGATTTGTCGCCAAGTGGCGGCAACCTTACCGCGCTGGGGGCGGGCGTAGGGCTTCCCCAGCGGAACAATCTGGTCAGGGTGGTCGATGAGCAATTTTAACTTTTCAAGGAATACGTCCGCATCCTCAGCCCGGCGGGGTGCCGTTGGGGGAGGTAGCAAAACTGGGTCAAAGATATCCCGTAGGCGTTGCCGGTAGCCATCCGCCACATCAGGCGGCAGCCATTGGCGATCACCGGTCAGCGCCACGAAGTCCAGCAGCGCCTGATAGGCCACCGCCCGGCAGAGAGCCTTCGACTCGTAGGCAAAGGTCCGGAAGCGACCACCCGGGTTTCCAAGCTGATCATGTGCACGGCGGATAACATCCTGCACCCAGTCATCCCTGCTTGTTCCCCACCACCAGCCCAACAACCACGCTGCCCGCGGTGCTTTGGCGATGATATTCTCAAGGAGATCATCATCCCAGGCCGAGACGGTATAAGTCGGAACGCTCGCCGCGCCCCAGCTGTTGGCAGACAGGCTGCTGTTCGCAAACACCACCCCGACCTGGGACAGGTCATCGCTGAGCTTGCCCCAGGTGGTATCCCGACCGTGCAGAACCAGCAAGACTGCGTCTTCCGGCGGAAGCGGAAGCCAGACGGATTTCAATTTGTCCACCCGGATCTTGACCCGTGAGATGTCCACCAAGCTGACAGCATCGTTCAGGTCGACTACCCGCTCCCGCCGAATTGAAAAGCGCTTGTCATCCCACTGTTTTCGCGGTAAAATATGTTTGAACAGACGCCTCATCGTTGGCTCCAGCTGCGGAGGCCCACGGAAGGCCACGCAGGGCCGCAAAGATGGCTCGCACTGCTTCAGGTCTGCGGCACGCAGGCCCATCAGCAGCGTTGCCAGCAGCATCGCACCGGCCTCTGGTGTGGGGAACACGTCCAGCAGCGACATCAGGGCTTCCACCCCTTGGCGACAGTCCGTCGCTGTTGGCGGGTGCTTGCCGTCATCGTTGTGAATTTTCCGCCATGCCGGTGGCTGATCCGCTTCTGCGCAGACGGTTTTTACATCAGCAGTTTTCAATAATTTTTTCTGCTGCTTTTGCCGGCCGTTTTCTGTAAAATACCGGTAATTGGGTATCTTTCGCCGCCAGAAATCGTCCGGAAGTGGGATGTACCGGCCGTCCTCCTCGGTGAGGAAGATGGGCTGGCCTGAGTCAGTTAAAACGCGAATAATTTCCATTTTTACCTCCTGCATATTTTTGCCAAAGCGCGCTTTGCAGAAGGTATCCTACCATCAATAGCCCACCTTCGCTGACCAGTTGGCGGGTGTAAAAACGCTATCTTAAAACCGCAAAGTCCCTTTTGCCATAAGGTTTTGCCCTGTTTTTGCCCGTTTTTCTTCAAGAATTTTTGGGGAGGTTGTTTGTGATGGATTTTTCAATTCTGCTCGACAATATACGTCCTATTGGGCAATGCTTTCCCCCAAAGGGGAACTGTACTCTCCTTTCTGAAAAAGCATCTACTTCCCAGCTTCACAAGGAAATAGATGCATATCGAGTTGAAATTCAATCCGAAATTCTGAATCTGTTGGGCAGCAAGTCCACTCGCGATGAATCCAGGTTCATCTGTAAAGCTGCTTTGATTGCTGAATGCAATGCGCACAGCCCCAGTATACTTGACAAAAGAGGTGTACTGATTCCGCTTCTCTGTGATCAGGACGTGCTTTGCTCCCTGCAATACCAGGACTATGTATCCACACACGGTGAATACCTGGCAGAACGAAAAGCATATCTGCATGAGGAGCAAAATCCGACACTGTATGACGATGCCCCGCCGGGAATGCACGGTGCCTACCGATTCCTCTCAAAAGCCTTGCATGAAAAGGCCATAGAGCGTGCGCGAGCTGACGGCACTTCTTCCACAACAGTTGCCAGCGCCATAGGCAATATTCAGTCAGAGGTAACATTTGCCTATGCCGAAGATGATGCCCCTCCGCAAACGTATAAGTCCGCAATAGCGGACATTCTTGTCAAGGATGATCCTGCCGCCCTACAGTACCTGGCCTCTATGAGCGAAGAGGATTGCCGCTTTTTTGCGGAAGTCATATTTCGCCGTTATGTCAGTTTCATCAGGACAGACGAAATGATCGAAGATGCCAATGCCCACTTTCGGCAAAAATACTACATGTGGCAATATGATCGTCTTAAGGACAGTAAGCACCGGAGGTCGCAGATAGATGAATTATGGGCTCTTGCAGAAGAGCCATATCAAGCAGGACTTGAGTGCACTTTGACTTCCATTGCAAGGAGGTTGATGGGGGAGGCAAAAGAGTATCTTCTTACCACCGATGATGAAGATTATGCATACGATAGTGACTCCATAGCGGCATTGCTCCAAACCTCTGTAAATGAATACACACATGTGATGAGTGGCCGCAGGGTTGATGTGCCTTACAGCTATATAAGCGCCATGCTGGATGAATGCGACATATACGCAAATCCATTTTTGGCTCTCTGCATTCTCGCCGATGTGCGATATGGCGGCAGGCTGCCAACCGAAATCACGGCTGATACGCTTTTGCCTGTACTCAGCAAATTCCACAAAGCGACTGCCGCTCAACGCATTGCGGCGATACGTTTTCTCAAAAATATCATGCAGGTCTTGACCGTAGATGATACACATTGCAGGGAAGCATGGACATACCTATCCATTACCCTTG
Organism: uncultured Lachnospiraceae bacterium; assembly: GCA_902463835.1. Classification (GTDB taxonomy): domain Bacteria; phylum Bacillota; class Clostridia; order Lachnospirales; family Lachnospiraceae; genus 14-2. Next base: position 1,166 of record CABQGZ010000400.1, on the reverse strand, counting down.
GTCGCTCCATTGCGTCCCAAGAAGAGGCTACAGAGTGGGAATACGTACTTGCCACTGACTTTATTGCGGACGATGATCTCCCGTTGATCCGGCTCAATATGCTGCTCTGGTCGGCAGCTGACGACTGCCTCACTATTCAGAAGGAGCGCCTGTATAGCTATCGTCGAGGTTCTGTTTTGCAAAGGGGCGGGTATGCAAGATTTTTTCAAGATCACTCTGACGCAGTAGATGAGATAGTACGGCGTATTACGCAGAACAGGCAGACTTGGGACATCTCCCTGATGACTTATCAGAAGATGTGGGCTTCCCCGTATACAAACAAATCGTCTGTCGAAGGGCTATGTGGAAAAAGCGCATCTCTTGTCAGATGGTCGTCTGTTAACCGTAAATACGACATCCCCGCATTTTGCAAAGGCATTATCAAAAAAGGACGTGATTATGAGCCTGCATTGCTGGAGTTAAAGTCTCTGCTGACAGAGCACGCCATGCGTCAGGTTTTGAATGATGATGCGCGGCAAACCCTGAAAGCCGCGATCAGCTCAATGTTGAATGAGCATTTCTGATTCAAGGGTAGATCTTTCCAGGGGGAAAATCCCTATGCATATATTCTTTATAAGGTTTGTACCCTTCGAGACATCTCTGTCCAGCTGACCGAACAAGAACAGAAAAAGGATGGCCCGTATTAAGCACAAGGTGCTTGTTAAGCGGGTCAGACTGCATGCTGTTCTTGTGAGTATACGGGGCAACTTTTTCTGTAGTTGTGAGGGAAGCTGAGGACGAATACAAATCTTCCCTACGCCCGGAAGAGACTAAAAGAACGCGAAAACACTGCCCCGGTAAGGCATATCGCCCTACCGGGGTAATGTTCTGCTTTTACAGCCCCGGGTCTTCCACCGGGACGCAGATGATCTGACCGTTGACATTGACGAAGAACTCCGGCTTGGCAAACCGTCTGAGCCAGTAGGCAACCTGCTCGTCCGTCAGAGACGTGAAGTTCTCGCTGTCTGCCAGTGCGCCGCAGATGAAGAATGTTCCGGCGATGGCATCATAGATTTCTCCATCCTCATCCCGCAGGGCGCGGTTCAGCGGCAGTCCCAGCAGCTTGCCCTCATCGTTGCAGATCAGGGCTGCGTCTCGTCCTCCGGGTTCGTACACAGCTTGAATAA
>CABQGZ010000399.1 GCA_902463835.1 uncultured Lachnospiraceae bacterium | reverse complement strand
GAGTGAGAAAGTGGCTTCTTTTCAAGACTATACGCTGCACCGCCTCGGCTCCTGCTATAAAACGCAGCTTTATGAAGCTGGCCTTTTAGAAAGCAACCGGGCAAACAGCACAAGAAAAATACTGAAGCCAATTCTTGATATTGCATTTGAGCATTGGCTTTATGACCATGATCTTGGCATCATGGTAAAAACACTGACGGGGGTAAGATGAAATGGATTTAAGCCAAAGACTGGATGAGATGGAGCTTGCAATCCATAAGCCATCTTTCCGAAAAGGAACAGGCCGCGCAAATGAGGTCAACTATTGGGTGTTTGATTATCCACCGGAAAAGGAACTGGAAGTTCGGGAGCGTGTAGAGTATCTGAAAAATAAGAACGACCGGGGCGATGATGATTTTGAGCTTGTGGTCTTTGACCTGTATGATATCATCATTGACTTTTTGGAAAAGAAAAACTTCATGGAAAAGTGCTATGACTTTGAAAAAAAGCGAGGAATCGAGCGTATCGTCAAGGCAGTGACCAACTCCATGAAGGTGAATGACGATGACAGCCTGATCGTGCAATATATCAAAGAACATACGCCGGAGAATGCAGTTGTGTTCCTGACCGGTATCGGCAAGTGCTATCCGATTTTGCGCTCCCACAAGGTGCTTAACAACTTGCATCAGGCATTTGTGCGCTGCCCGGTCGTGATGTTCTTTCCGGGAACCTATAATGAGCAGGAGCTGATTCTGTTCAATGAGATTAAAGACGATAACTATTACCGGGCATTCCGACTGGTAAAGTAATGGATGGAGGAAACTGTTATGCAGATCAAGGACATGTTCCGAAAGAAAATTGACCGTGAGATACAGGGCGTTATCATTGTCGGTCAGGGTGAAGAGACAAATGTAGCGCAGGAGCTGGAAGAGTATGTTGTGACCCGTGAGCTTCAGCGTCATTTTGCAGATTTCTTTGCAGCATATAAAAAAGGTATTCAGGGAACCACACCGAAAATGGGTGTCTGGATTTCCGGCTTCTTTGGAAGTGGTAAATCTCATTTTCTGAAAATTCTGTCCTATCTGCTTCAGAATAAACAGGTCGGAGACAAACATGCCATCGACTACTTTATCGAAGATCAGAAGGTTACCAATCAGATGGTGCTGGCAGATATGCAGCTGGCAGCAAACACCCCATCAGATGTGATTCTTTTTAACATTGATTCCAAAAGCGATTCTAATGGCAAAGAAAATAAAGATGCCATTGTGAACGTATTCCTGAAAGTTTTCAATGAGATGCAGGGCTTCTGCGGTTCCATGCCGCATCTTGCTGACCTGGAGCGCAGGCTTTCCGAGGAAGGTCGTTTTGAAGAGTTTAAGGAAAAGTTTGAAGAAGAGTATGGCGATCCGTGGGAAAGCTCTCGTCAGGACTTCGATTTCATTCAGGATTCCGTTGTCGATGTTCTTTCTGACATGGACTTCATGAGCGAATCGGCTGCCCGTAACTGGTGTGAGAAAGCAACCGAGAGCTACCAGATCAGCATTGAGGATTTTGCCAAGCGTGTGAAGTCCTATATTGATAAAAAAGGTAACAACCACCATGTGGTTTTCCTTGTGGATGAGATCGGTCAGTACATTGGTGATGATTCCAAGCTGATGCTGAACCTTCAGACAGTGACGGAAGAACTGGGCAAGGAATGCATGGGTAAGGCTTGGGTAATCGTAACGAGCCAACAGGATATCGACTCCATTACCAAGGTGAAGGGTAACGACTTCTCCAAGATTCAGGGACGTTTCGATACACGCCTTTCTCTGTCCTCTGCCAATGTAGACGCTGTTATCAAAAAGCGTATTCTGGATAAGACAGAGACCGCAGCACAGAGCCTGCGTCTGCTCTATGACCAGAAAGCAACCATCATCAAAAATCTGATTGTCTTCAACGACGGTGTGGAGAAAAAACTGTACGCCAACGCAGAAGATTTTGCTGAGGTTTATCCTTTTGTTCCATACCAGTTTAATTTGCTTGCCAGTGTGCTGACCAGCATTCGTACCCACGGTGCATCCGGCAAGCACCTGTCCGAAGGTGAACGTTCCATGCTGGCTCTGTTCAAAGAGTCTGCCATGCAGCTGATGGACGATGAGATGGGGGCAATCGTGCCGTTCTATCGGTTCTATGATGCATTGGAGAACTTCCTCGACCACAGCCACAGCAGCGTGATCATCCGCGCTTATGATAATAGCTACATCAACCCGGAAAAGAAGGAAAAAGATGTCTTTGCCATCAATGTGCTGAAGACCCTTTTCCTGATTAAATATGTTCTGGAGATCGAAGCCAACGTGGACAACATCGTCAGCTTGATGATTACCAGCATTGACGATGATCGTATCTCTCTGAAAGCACAGGTGGAAGATGCACTGAAAGTGCTGATGCGCCAGATGCTGATCCAGAAGAATGGCTCCATCTATGTATTCCTGACCGATGAGGAACAGGAAATCAACAACGAAATCGAAAAAGAAAATGTGGAGATGCCGGAGGTCATCACGAAGATTGCGGAGATGATCTATGAGGACATTTTCTCCAGCAAGAAGTATCAGTACCCAAGCTTCAGTGGACGGTATGCGTTCTCCTTCAATCAGACAGTGGATGACCGCCCCTATAAGGCAAACCAGAATTACGATATCGGGCTCCGTGTGTTGACCCCGTGGTATGAGGGCGGCACCGATGATGGTACGCTGCGCCTGCTCTCTGGTCAGGGCAAGGAAGTCCTTGTGGTTCTGCCGAATGATGATGCGTTCCTGACGGAAATGCGGGCATACTTGAAAATTGAGCGGTTCCTGCGCAAGAATACTTCTGTGCAGCTTGCCAAGTATGAGACCATTAAGGAAGCAAAGCGCGTGGAGATGCGGGAACGCAACGGTAACGCCAAGCTTTACCTGACGGAAGCACTGAAAGAGGCTACCATTTATGTCAATGGCGATGTGCTGCACACCTCCGGCAAGGAAGTGACCAGCCGCATCAATGAGGCTATCGGCAGACTGGTGCAGACGGTTTATCACAAGTTATCTTATATTGACGCAGCAATGGGCGAAGCAGACATCCGGAAGATGTTCAAGACCAGCAACCAGCTGTCGCTGGCACTGGGAGATACCGGAGAATCCAATGTTCACGCACTGGATGATGTGCTGCAATTCGTGGCGGGCAATTCCCGGATGCACATGAAGACTTCTATGAAAACCATCAAGGATCGCTTTATGAAATCACCCTATGGCTTTGTGGAAGATGACATCCATTGGCTGGTGGCACGTCTCTTTAAGCGTGGAGACCTGTCCTTTACGGTCAACGGTGAAAGCGTCAATCTGAACAACCGCTCCGAAGAAGAAATCATCGGCTACATCACGAAGAAGCAGTTCGTGGATAAGCTGCTGACGGAAGTGCGCGTCCGTGTGCCGGAAAACCAGAAAAAGGCCGTCCGCACCGTGATGAAAGAGCTGTTCAAGGTGGCACCGCCTGCCGATGACGAAGATACCATCATGAAAAACTTCCAGCATTACTGCGAGAATCGAATCACTGAGATTGAGCGGCTGGAACCGAAATATGAGAATTATGCCTATCCCGGAAAAGAACTTCTGGAAAAGGGCAAGAAGCGGCTTTCCGCACTGGTGCAGATTCAGGCACCGCTGGAATTCTTTAAGACAGTATTTGACGAGCAGGACGATCTGATGGATTTTGGCGAGGACTATGAGCCTATCCGTGATTTCTTTGGCAGTGAGCAGCTGACCATCTTCACCCGTGCGCTGGATATGCTGAATATCTACGAGGACAGCAAGACCTACATCGTGGATGCAGAACTGGAAGAAGTGGTGGCTAAGATGCGCACCATCGTCCGGATGGCGAAGCCTTACAAGGAGATTCCGAAGCTGCCGGAGCTGCGCGAGAAATTTATGAACTGCTACATGCGCATTCTGGAAGAGCAGGCAGAGCCGGTCAAGGATTCCATCAATCAGGATCGGAACCGTGTCTTTGAAGTGCTGAACACCAAGCCCTATAAGGATGCGAAGTTCAACCATTATCTGGAACTGTTTAAGGAGATCATGGACGGTGCGGAGCACTGCAACAATGTCTCCACTCTGCGTAGCTATGCAGATAAGGCGGAAGCACTGAAGCTGCGCCTGCTCAATGAGATGAACGCAGAGGATATCCGTCTTGTGCAGGAAGCTGCG
>CABQGZ010000398.1 GCA_902463835.1 uncultured Lachnospiraceae bacterium | reverse complement strand
ATGCCAACAAGCCTAACAATCTTCCCATGAATCCAGTCATCATGGCGATTCCCACCAACACCAGCAAGCCGCCGCAGATCCGGTTGATCATGGTATAGTGCTGCTTGATGAACTGAAAAGTTCCTTTCAACCGTTCAATCAGCAGTGCGCTGACTACAAACGGAATGCCCAGCCCCAGGGAATACAGCAGCAGCATCAGAATCCCCTGCATCACAGAGCCCTGCTGGGATGCCAGCAAGAGGGCGGAACCTAAGAATGTTCCCACGCAGGGCGTCCACCCGATGGAAAACACGATTCCAAAGACCATTGCCGAGAAGAAGCCCTTCATGTGTATCTCCCGATTTAATTTATGGGTGCTATTTAAAAAACCGAACTTCAGCACACCCATAAAATTCAACCCGAATAGTACGACCACAGCGCCGGTAACCACATTTACCACCGTCTGGTACTCCCGGAGCAGCTGTCCGATACCTGCCATAAATGCGCCAAGAGCTACAAATACAATAGTAAAGCCCAACACAAACCCAAGGGCTGACCGCAGCGTCCGCCGACTGCTTCCCTCCATATCCTACCAGCCTGCGAAATACAGCAGGTACACCGGAAGCATGGGAAGCAGACACGGGGAGATAAACGTTATGATTCCTTCTAAAAATGAAAGCAGATATGCCATCGTATATTCCTCATCCTTCCTATAACTATTGACATCATCCAAGACACGTACACCCATTATTAACTGTCGTCATCCGAGACGTACGCTCCGTCACTTTAATGCGAGACTGTTATTCAGCAACACAGTGCTGTACAGAAACAACACGTCCTGATCCTCAAAGGTGATATAGTTCCCCAGCGCATTGCTCTGCATATAACGGATATCCACCAGCGTAATCTTAGCGAAACTGCCCGCCAGCAGGGGAGCCAGGCTGCTGCCGTAGGAGTCCCGGAACAGAATCAGCTCACGGTCTGTGGCGGCTCCCGGATTCTCAATGGTCACAAGAGGCTCCGTCCCGGACAGGAACATTTCATATGGATCCTTCCCGTAGGCCTTCTCCATGTTGTAGAGAGGGGCTTCCTTGGGTGAACCAGTGCCATAGCTTGTGACAATGCACTGATCTAGCAGGTCGCTGGTCACATATTTGATTTCATCCGGCGCCACCGGGAGAGCTGCCTGACCATAGTATACGCCATAGAACGGATGATCCAGAGTCTGTAACCGGTAAGAAGGCGGAAGCTGGTCGGCTGCATATTTTTGCTGTTCCTTCTCCTGTCCTGTTTCCGTGCCGCTTTCAGACTCTGCGCCCGCCTCCACGTCAAATCCCATCACCTCAGCCAGACGATTCACCACCGGCATGAGCCGCTCCTGGCGCCAGTGGGTATCCGTTCGATAATAATCCTCCAGCTTTAGCACATCCGCAAGAGCGATCGGCTCCATGTAAGGCGTCTTCTCCTGCATAGAAGCAAAAAACCGATCATAATCCAGAGACAAGTAGCCGTTCTCCTCCGCCAGATAATAATTCTTATCCGGCACAACGGCAAGATAGAGCTTCACATCCTTCCCAGCCATGTAGGTGTCGTACAGATATCGGAACCGCTCTGCGGCGTGCTCCAGCATACGCTCATTCAGCGGATATTCCACCTTGGAGAGATGCCCCTGGCTAAGATACAGACCGTTGTTGTCCCTCTGCTGCAGGATATTCAAGACTGTCACGGCTTTCAACCGCCGGAAATCTTCCCGGAAGGGATACTGGTCTGTGGCATAGCTCTCAAAATCCTTCATATATTTGCCTGAAAATACCGATTCCGCCGTAAGCTCCGGCTTTGCTGCCAGCGCGCGGCGCTCACTTTCTGAATAATCCCCGGGTGCTTTCAGCCAGCAGCACAGGGTAAGTGCCAGAAATAATGCGCCAATGATGGCAACTGTTATAATATTGCTGATCCGCTTCCCCATGTGTAACACTCCTTTCCTTCCGCAGATCCACTCGAAAACCAGAAATTGCAAAAATGCTTCCCATTACCGCTTCATCAGACATGTATCCGCCCTAGAACCGGAAATACAAGAATGGATTAAAGGATCCGTCCACCAGATACGCTGTCACCACCAGCAGCAGAATACCCAGCACCACCGGCTCCGCGATTTTTAAGCACAAGTCTCCCGCAGGCTTCTCATGCAGCCGCTCCACCATTTTTTTGGGCAGCGGGGTGGCCCCTATGATCGAGATCAGAATAATCCCTGCATAGCTTCTCAGATAGTATAAAAACTCCCTGGACACCAGCGGTACCCCTTTGGCTCCGAACATGCCGCCCAGATCAGACAGCACCTGTCCCATGTTCTCTCCCTGAAAGATCACGAAGCTTATGATCACAAAAAACATCACATAGACTCTGAAGAGCACCTTGCTTTTCGCCAGATACCTGGAGAGCCACATTTTCTCCAGGATCAAAAGCACTGCAAAGTACAGTCCCCACACCACAAAGTTCCACTCCGCTCCGTGCCAGAAGCCAGTCAACATCCAGACCACCAGAATATTGCGCAACTGTCTGGCTTTTGTTCCCCGATTTCCGCCCAGGGGAATGTACACATAGTCCCGGAACCAGGAACCCAAGGAGATGTGCCATCTCCGCCAGAACTCCGTGATACTGCGGGAAATATAGGGATAGATGAAATTCTCCAGAAAGGAAAATCCAAAGATATGCCCCAGTCCAATGGCCATATCACTGTAGCCGGAGAAATCAAAGTAGATCTGCAGCATGAACGCAACCACGTTCAGCCAGAAAAACAGAACCGACAGATCCGAGGAAGCACGGAAAATCCCGCACAGCTCACCCAATGCATTGGCCAGCAAAACCTTTTTCGACAGCCCCAGCACGAATCTTCGGATCCCGTAAGCTGCGTCTGCAAAGCTGTGCTTGCGCTCCACGAGCTGCTTGTCAATATCCTTATAGCGGACAATGGGGCCGGCGATCAGCTGTGGAAACATGGACACATAGGCCGCCAGGGCGATGGGATTCTTCTGTGCCGGCACTTCCCCCCGGTACACATCCACGGTATAGCTTAGGATCTGAAAGGTATAAAAACTGATGCCAATGGGAAGCGCAATGCGAAGAAGGGGAACTGAAATACCGGTCAACGCCCGAAAATTACCGATAAAAAACGAAGCATATTTAAAAAAGCCAAGGGTGCCAAGGCTTAATACCACAGAAACGATAAGAAAGAAACGAGACTGCCACCGCTCCCGGAAATGTTCGATCAGAATGCCAAGCACGTATCCAAACAAAATGGAGGAAACCATCAATAACAGGTATTTTGGTTCCCCCCATCCGTAGAAAAACAAGCTTGCGAACAATAATACGGCATTCTTGCACCGGTTGGGCGCTGCAAAATAAAGCAGCAGCGTGACTGGCAGAAAATAATATAAAAATGGAATGCCGGAAAAAAGCAAAATGCTCACCTCGCTGTCTTTTTATTCTATTCTACCTCAAAAGACTTGGGGCTCATCACAAAGAATACGCGGTTTTCCACATGGTCTACCACCATCTCCTCCGCCTCAGTACAGATGTTCCATCTCAAGTCTCCATTGTCCTTCAGCGTCTTCATAAATGCATCCACGTCAGCGCCGTCCTCCAGAACGAACACATAACCCACGAAAGGAATGGTTCCGATCATCGGCGAAAACATAACGCCCTCCTTGAATCCGGTAATCTCGGCGTTGTTAAATCCGTTGAGAAGTCCCGGCTGTACCGGCATGGTGGCCATACTACTCTCTGCAAAGCAGGGATTCTCCAGCAGTCCATCCGCCAGCTCCTGAGCAGTGGCTTCCTTATTTGCTTCAACTTTCGCTTTAAAATCATTCAAAAGTGTTTGGCCGACTGTGTCCCCAGATAAGCTTGTGTCATTGTCAGGCTCGTTTGTCTGATCCTTATCATCCTCCGGCTCTTTCTGGTTGCCTTCCTGGGATTCATTCTGATTGCCCTCCGGTGCTTTGTTGTCGGATGGCTTGTTACCGCAGGCCGCCAAAGATAACGCAAGGATTCCTGCAAGTAAAAGTACTGTAGCTCTTTTCATTTGTTTTGTTCTCCTTTTGTGTTGTATTTGCTTTTATACCGTCCTGTGTTCAGTATATCCACTGGTTTCTATTTTACCATAGATTTTTATATTTTGCTACTGTAAAATTTTTTTCTTGAAATAAAGCAACACTTCAGCCCACACC
>CABQGZ010000397.1 GCA_902463835.1 uncultured Lachnospiraceae bacterium | reverse complement strand
TACTCGGTTTGCTAAAGCCCATGTGCCGGGCAAGGTCAATGGAGCGGACCATGCCTTGCTTCTTTTGGAGTATCAGCACAGCCTCCAGATAATCCTCCCCGGACGCATGAATCTTCATCGTAGCCTCCTTTTAGGCGGAAAGCTGCTGTTCTGCGTTCCACATGGCAGCGTACTTTCCATCCTTTGCTAACAATTCTTCGTGTGTACCAGCTTCGGTGATCCGACCATCGGAAACCACCAGAATCTGATCGGCATTTTTTACGATGGATAGGGTATGTGCGATCATCACCACGGTTTTTTTCTCTTTCAGTAGGTTCGCAATCGCCTGCTTTACCGCCAATTCATTCTCAATGTCTAGGGAGGCCGTCGCCTCGTCAAGCAGCAGGATCGGGCTGTTTTTCAAAATGGCACGTGCTATGGAAAGGCGCTGGCGTTCGCCGCCGGACAGGAGATTTCCATTTTCCCCAATCGGCGTATCATAACCCCTCTCCATCTTGCGGATAAAGCCGTCACAGTTTGCCTCTCGGCAGGCCACTTCAATTTCTGCGTCCGTAGCATCCGGACGGGCATGGCGGATATTCTCCCGCACTGTATCATCAAACAGGAACACATCCTGGTCCACCATAGAAATCTGGTCTAATACCCGTTCCGCAGCTACATGATTGATCGGTCTGCCTCCTATGGAAATCGTGCCGCCAGATACTTCATAGTATTTTGCAATCAGGTTCAGGATGGTAGACTTGCCGGAGCCGGAATCCCCCACAATGGCGGTCAGCTTCTGATCCGGCACAGTAAAGGAAGCCTGTTTTAACACCGGTTCCCCGGGAACATAAGAAAAGTTCACATGGTCAAATACAATCTCATGGGAGGCTGCCTGTAGCGGCTCCATGCTGCCGGTTTCTTCCGGTTCCTTCATCACAGCCATGATTTTATTTTTCGAGATCATCAGATTCTTATAGCTGGTGAGGTCTACAAAAATGGAATTTGCCAGCTTCGCACAGAACAAAGGCAGCATACAAATCAAAAGATAGGACACGGTATCTAAAGTTCCGGCTGCCCAGGGGCCATAGGCCGTCCAGATCACAACCGGGCAGGACAGCCAGCTCAAAATACCAAATCCCGCACCTATCGGGAGAACCTTGGCTTCATACACAAAGCTGATCCTGCTAAACTCCTGCATGGCATGGATCACGGTTTTGTTTTTCAGACCGCCAACGCCATAGGCCCGGAAAGTCTGGATACCGGATACATACTCCACAATGCTGCTGACATTCTCTGCACAAATATCGTTCTTCTCTTTGCCATACTTCGCTACCTGCCGGAAAGAAAGCCACAATCCGGGGATCAAAAGCAGGTCGGCAATCAGGAGGATCAGCCCGGCTGGAAAGTAGATCGTCATCACAAAAACAATCAACATCAGCGACAGGGCAAAGCTCTTTGCAATGTCCCCGATCTTATGGGTCAGAATTTTTTCATAGTTATTTACATCACTGGTAATGGTGTTGATATAATCGCCTGTCTGCCCTTGTGTAAACCGGGAAAGCGGGATACGCTTGAGATGGTCGCCCATAAACAAGCGGATATTTTTACTGACTTTTGCGCCGCCGATCTGTGCTTTGGTATAGCCATAGCTGTATATCAAAATACGGAGCAGAAAGATAAATGCAATAACACCTGTCAGGACCAGTACACGGTTCATATCAAACTGACCGTCCCATAAAAACCGCATGACGGAATAAAGCAGCATAAACAGGCTACCAGAGAACAGCCCCTCCAGGACAGTCCCGGCAACGCCAATATAAAACTCCCGGTTCTTCTTCCATACGTTATTTGGATTCATTCTGCCCGCCTCCTTCCAGTTGATAAGTAATTCCCCTCGCTGTTTCGTAGTCCTCCCATGCTTTCCGATAATAAGCGTTCTCTTTCCGCACTTCCTCATGGGTACCGACGCTGGTGATCGTATGATTCTCTACCACCGCCACACGGTCGCACATTTTCAAGGCGCTCAGCCTGTGCGCTACCACAATGACCGTCCTGCCTTTGCAGAGGTTCTGAATGGCCTTATCAATTTCCATCTGATTTTCCGGGTCAGAGGCGCTTGTCGCTTCGTCCAGAATCAGGATGGGAGCATTTTTCAAGATTGCCCTTGCAATAGCAATCCGCTGTTTTTCCCCACCGGAGAAACGGGAGCCGAAGCTGCCTACCTTTGTGTCATAACCATCCGGCAGCGACATGATGAAGTCATCAATCTGCGCCTCCCTGGCGGCAGCCCGTACTTCCTCCAGGCTGGCGTCTGAACCCATGCGGATATTTTCCAGTACACTGTCACGGGTAAGGAATGTCTTTTGAAATACAATGGCAATATTCTTCAGGATGGTATCGTAGTTCAGTTCATTCACGTTGATCCCGCCGATCAGCACCTCCCCCTCCTGCACATCATAAAACCGGGAGATCAGTTCAATCACGGTACTCTTGCCCGCGCCGGACTGTCCCACAAGTGCCATGCGTTCCCCATCCCTGATCTTGAGGTTGACGCCTTGCAGGACATCCGTTTTCCCATCGTAGGAAAAACGTACATTCTTAAGCTCAATATCATGGTTTTCCGGGAAGTCCATTCCACCTTCATAAACAGGAACGTCCAATATTTCTTTCGTTTTGGTAATGGCGCCCAGGACATTCGCAAAGTTTGTCCCCAATTCCTGTAAAGGCCGGATCTCCGTCAGATACATGGAGCCGACATAGACGAACAGCAAAAATGCACTGGCCGCCAGGGAGCCTTTCAGAAAGAACATCCCGCCCAGGGGAACCATCAGCAGCATCCCACATTCAATCAGAACCACAAAGGTTGCATAAGGAGGCCCCATTCTCCGGGAGGTTTCATTCCACATGGCATTCTCTTCCTGGATCGCACCGGAAAATTTCTGGAACGATTTGCTCCCCATGTTGTACGCTTTAATCAGTTTCATGCCGCTGATATACTCGATCATAACGGAATTGAGCGTTGTAATGGATCGGTTCGCCCGGTCCATCAAACCGTCCGTATTCCGAAACATAACCCCCATTACCACAACGGCCAAAATCAACGGCACCAGGGAAACCAGTGCCAATGGGATATTTACTGTCATCAAATAAATGAAAATTGCTACCGGCCCTACCATATAGCACACAAGGTCTGGAAGGTTATGGGCTAAAAACAACTCCAGCTTTTCAATATCTTCATTCAGAACCGTTTTAATATCCCCGGTCCGCCGCTCATTCAATGTACCAAGGGGGACTTTTGCCAGATGTTCCGCCACCATGCAGCGCACCTTGAACAAAGCACCGTAAGCACCTTTATGGGCCGCCACACCGGAACACCCGAATAAAACAAAGCGCAGGGCCACAGAAACGGAGATCATCATTACCGTCTGTACGACAAGCTCTTTTGTGCAGATATGCTGGAAAGCGGCATCCATCAGGCGATAAATCCCGATATACGGGACAATGATACACAGGCCACTTGCCATGGCCAGCAGGATTGCCAGCAGCAGCCAGATTTTTTGCTCACCGGCCCATTGAAGCAGCAGTGCAATCCTGTTTTCTTTTTTCTGTTTCATCACTTCACATCTCCTTTCTCTCTGAAACAGAGAACAGTTCCCGGAGCTTTTGAAGGGAATCCATCACAACAGGGATGTCATCCGGCATTTCCCCTTCATCAAAATGCAGGACACGGGAGCAGGTACGGCAGACAAATTCAAAATCGTGGGTGACAATAAAAATGATTTTCCCCTGTTCGGATAACCGTTTTATCAGACCTGCCACCTGCGCCATGCTGTCAAAGTCCAGGCCGCTGGTGGGTTCATCGAACACCAGCAAATCTTTTCCACAGATCATGCTGACTGCCACAGCCACACGTTGCTTCTGTCCACCGGAAAGCGTGTTGGGATGGCGTTCCCGGTAGGCTGTAAGCCCCAATTCCTTCATGGTTTCCTCTACTAAATCTTGATCCGGGTTTCGGATTCCGAAGGAACATTCTGCCCCCACACTCTCCGCAAACAATTCATAGTTCACATCCTGCATAACCATATAAGAGCGTTTCAACCTCGCCTTGTGTTCCATCGGCTGGTCGTCCCAAAGGAACGCGCCTTCACAGTCTTTATGAAGCCCACACAGGGCGCGAGAAAACGTGGTCTTTCCGGCTCCATTATGACCGACCACCCCAATGAC
>CABQGZ010000396.1 GCA_902463835.1 uncultured Lachnospiraceae bacterium | reverse complement strand
ATGTATTATTATCTGTTTCTATTGCAATTTTAGCAGGTTTGTTGATGACCAGAGTATTTAAACCCTTTAAGCTGCCGTCGGTGACGGCATACCTGATTGCCGGCGTGTTGATCGGACCGTTTGTCCTTGGGATGCTTCATATCCCGGGGGTAGGGTTTACATCTGGAGAGGAGGTCAGCAAGCTGTCCCTGATTTCGGAAGTGGCTCTTGGATTTATTGCATTTTCGATAGGAAATGAATTCCGACTGAGCGAGCTGAAGAAAACAGGAAAAAAGACTGTAATCATTGGAATTGCTCAGGCGATCGCAGCCACTCTGCTGGTGGATATTGCGTTGCTGCTGGTATATTTTGCAATGCCGGACAAGATTACAGTTCCCCAGGTGATCACGCTGGGAGCCATTGCAACCGCGACTGCACCGGCAGCAACCCTCATGGTAGTCCGCCAGTACAAGGCAAAAGGCCCTTTGACAAGTCTCCTGCTGCCCATTGTAGCGTTGGATGACGCAGTGGGACTGGTGGTATTTGCGGTGTCCTTCGGAATTGCTAAGACGCTGGTCAGCGGTTCCTTCGATCTTGTATCCATTTTAGTGAATCCATTGATTGAGATTGTGGCGTCACTTGTGCTCGGTGCGGTCATGGGATGGCTGCTGACACAGCTGGAAAAGCTGTTTAACTCCAATACTAACCGTCTGAACATGACGATTGCCTTTGTGTTCCTGACAGCAGCTCTGTCCATGATGGAGTTTCGGCTGGGCCCGGTTCATATCAGTTTTTCTTCTCTTCTGGTATGCATGATGCTGGGGACGGTGTTCTGCAACTGTTGTGTTCTATCCAATGATCTGATGGCAGCAGCGGACAAGTGGACGTCTCCGTTGTTGGCCCTGTTCTTTGTGATAAGCGGAGCAGAGCTGGAGTTGAGCGTATTCCTGGATGCGGCCATCGTGGGAATTGGCATTGTCTATATTGTGTTCCGCTGTGCAGGAAAATACATTGGCTCCTATATCAGCGCCAAGGCAACGGGATGCTCACCAGAGATCAGCAAATATCTGGGAATCACGTTGTGGCCTCAGGCCGGTGTAGCCCTGGGCATGTGCGCTACGGCCATGCAGCTGGGTGAGGAGGGAAGATTGATCCGCAATATTACACTGTTTGCGGTGCTGATTTATGAGTTGGTGGGACCGCTTCTGACAAAGCAGGCGCTGATGAAGGCCGGGGATATCAGGCCTATGTCGGAGGAAGTGAAGAATCGGAGACAGGCGAAGTTGGAGGAGGCGCAGAAGAAGGGGAAGTAGCCGCAAAGGGTTGCCGCGGCGGCCCTTTGCAGCGATCCATTTGGGGCATTATGGAGCCCTTTGCTAGACGTACTTCCTCACAATCTCCATAAATTGCTCACGATTTGCCTCAGTCCACACTTCATAAGTAGAATTCTCAGCAGCGATGGCACGTCCCAGTTCCACCAGAAAAGCAGGAATCTCTGCTTCCTGCATCACGCCCAGGTCTTCTCCAAAGGTTTCCTTCCCAAGTGCGTCGCACCCCTTTTCATAGACTGCGAAAGCCGGCTTCGGGCCTTCCGGAGTCTGTTTGACGCCGCCGCGGAAGCCTAAGACGCCGACCTGGTGGGCGGCACAGGAGGAGGGGCAGCCAGAGATATGGATAATGGGGAGGACATTGTCGGCAAAGTCTTCCTTTTTTACAGCCTCCAGGCAGGCGGTCAGCAGTGCCTGGGAGTCTCTTGCGCCTACCTGACAGATGGAAGCGCCGATGCAGGCGGTGGACAGTTCAAAGCGCGTTTTAGCGCTGTCTGCCGTGAGATCAATGAGCTGCTGGGCTTCTTTGGCGGTGCAGTTGATAATGTACATGCGCTGGTCCGGAGCCACGCGGACGGAGACTGCCTCCATGGGGGCGATGGCGTCGGACAGCTTGCGGAAGAATTCTATCGGTGGGTTGCCTCCGGCGGGCTTGTAGCAGACTGCGTATAAGCCAGGCTGTTTCTGGGCAATGGCACGAGGGTGGGAGAAGGCAGTATTTGAGCCGGTTTTTGTGATCTCAGGTTCCGATACCGTAATATCTAGCTGCGCTGTCTCAAATACGCTCGCAAGCCTCTCGTTATAAGCTTTTACATAGCCTTCCGAACCAAGATCCTCCTGCATGAAGCGGGTTCTTGCCCGGCCGCGGTTCTCGTAGTTGCCATAGGCCATGAAGGTGTCCACCATGGCTTTGATGTAGTACAGAATCTTCTCCGGGGCGATGTGGGAGGCTACTTTGACGCCCATGCGGGGATTTCTTCCAAGACCGCCGGCGCTGTATACATCGAAGGTGTGATCTTTGTTGGCGACAAAGCCCAGATCCCGGAAGGTGGCGTGTACTTCGTTGTCGCTGGAATTGGAGAAGCAGACCTTTAATTTGCGGGGCAGCTTCACGGTCTTGATTAAGCCCAGCAGATAGTCGGCGGCTTCTTTTGCGTAGGGCAGCACGTCGAAGGGCTCGTCCTTCCGAAGACCGGAGAGGGGAGAGACCATCACATTGCGGGGAAAATCTCCGCCGCCGCCTCTGGTGATGCAGCCATGGTCGAAGGCTTCTTCAATCAGGCTGCATACGGTGGCTTCCGTCAGATTGTGGAGCTGAATGCTCTGGCAGGTGGTGAGGTGAGCCAGGTTGATATTATATTTTTCAATGCTGTCAGCGAGAAAGGAGAGCATCTCCTTGCCCAGTTCGCCGCCTGTCATGCGCAGCCGGAGCATGCTGGCTGTGCCGCCCCTTTGGGCGTAGCTCCCGAAACCGCCGGAAAAGCCTTTGTACTCGTTGACGGTGATCTCCTTCTGATAGAATCTCTTTGTCATTTCTTTGAATTCAGCCAGGTCGGCGCGGAATTCTTCTACGTGGTTTGCTGCCATGATGATCCTCCTAAAAATTATTCCTATTTAACATTATAGTGTTTTGGTGGGCGATGTGCAATACATTTTTTTCGTTGACATATTTGTGGTGGAATGATAAAATAAGCAAAACAAATATGTAAAACAGATTTGCAAAACGAAAAAATGTTGTGAGGTGGAGAGATGAAAGTATTGTGTTTTGGCTCGTTGAATATTGATTATACTTACAAGGTGGAGCATTTTGTGAAAAAAGGGGAGACGTTATCCTCGGAGGGACTTAAAGTGTTCAGCGGCGGAAAAGGTTTGAACCAGTCCATTGCGTTGGCCAGAGCGGGAGCGGAGACGTTTCATGCGGGTGCAGTGGGAGAGGACGGCAGATTTTTGCTGAAGCAGCTGGAAGAAGCCGGTGTAAATACGGAGTGTGTTGCGGTATTATCCGATGTGCGAAGCGGCAATGCCATCATTCAGAATGACCGGGAGGGTGACAACTGTATCCTATTATATGGAGGCGCCAATCAGGCGATTACCAGAGAACAGGTGGACACGGTGCTGGAACGGTTCGAAAGCGGTGATTTCATTGTGCTGCAGAATGAAATCAATGAGCTGGGCTATATCATGGAGCGGGCCAGTGAAAAAGGGCTGCGGATTGTGCTGAATCCGTCTCCTATGAATGAAAAAATCCTGGAGTTGCCACTGGATCGCGTGGACATTTTCATGTTGAATGAGATTGAAGCAGAGCAGATTCTTGGAGAGGATGAAGCATGTGGAAGAAGGCTGGCGGAAGCCCTGCGGAACCGATTCCCCAAAGCGGCCGTTGTGCTGACCATGGGCGGAGACGGCTCCATCTACATGGATGAGACGGAGACGATTCTTCAGCCGGTGTACCCCGTTGTGCCGATGGATACAACGGCGGCGGGTGATACCTTTACCGGATTTTTTATCGGTGGATTGATGCAGGGACTGGATAAGAAGGCTGCCATGGATGAGGCGTCCAGGGCTGCGGCCATCGCTGTGTCCAGACAGGGAGCTGCGCCTTCTATTCCGTCGAGAAAAGAGGTGGAAGCGTTTTGATGAAAAGTGAAATTCTGTATCAAAATGGAAATGGCAGCAGCCGAAATCGGATATTTAATAAAATAAGGGAGGCAGGGAGCATTTCCGCCTCGCAGCTCTCCTATGAGCTTATGCTCAGCAGACCCACGGTCAAGAAGAGCCTGGATGAATTGTTGGAATCCGGCTATATCCGTGAGAGCGGTTTCATCGGGAATACTGGGGGCCGCAGGGCGGGAGCCTATTCAGTGGCGGCGGATCAAAAAGCTGCGGGGGGGATTGATGTAACCCGAAA
>CABQGZ010000395.1 GCA_902463835.1 uncultured Lachnospiraceae bacterium | reverse complement strand
GGGCGCACACTGGCCGGTGTTCTGCTGGATGAAGTGGCGCTCATGCCTGAAAGTTTTGTGAATCAGGCACTTGCAAGATGCTCTGTAGATGGGGCGCGGATGTGGTTTTCCTGCAACCCGGACAATCCCAACCACTGGTTTTATGTAAACTGGATTAAGCGTTGCAGTGAGCGGAACGCCCTGTATCTGCATTTCACAATGCCGGATAATCCGTCACTTTCAGAAAAAACGCTTGCCAGATATGAGGCTATGTACACAGGCGTGTTTTACCGCCGGTACATTATGGGCGAGTGGTGCTTGGCCGATGGGATTGTATACGACTTCGATCCAGAGAGGCACGTCACGGACGATTTGCCGGAATGTGGAGAGTGGTATATATCCTGTGACTATGGAACACTGAACCCATTCTCTGCTGGCCTGTGGTGCGTCAGAGACGGCGTTGCTGTCCGGGTTGCGGAATTTTATCATTCCGGCAGGGAACAGCAACGACAGCTTACGGATGAGGAATACTACCGGGCAATCGAACAGCTAGCCGGTGACAGGGATATCCGACACATTGTGGTTGACCCGTCTGCGGCCTCTTTTATTGCCTGCATTCGCTCACACAAGCGTTTCTCCGTCAGGAAAGCGAAGAATGATGTTATGTACGGTATTCGCCTGACGGCCATGATGCTCCAAGCTGGTGTTATCAAAATCGGCTCTGGCTGCAAGGACGCGATTCGGGAATTTGGCCTGTACCGCTGGGACGACAAGGGAGAAGTGGATAAGCCTGTGAAGGAAAACGATCATGCCATGGATGATATCCGGTATTTCTGCGCGACCGTCATGCGGCTTCGGGCGGAAGTGGATACTTTGAACGCCTATATACAGGGATTGCAGTATGCAACCCGTGCGCTGCGGCGCATCACGATCAACGCGGGAGGAGAAAAGCGTGATTTATCCGAACAGTGATTATGAAATGGCGTTTCGCGCCGTTGACATGACATCTCCGGAAATGAAATTGGCCATCCAGAGGTGGCAGGATCTGTATTATGAGAAGGCCGCGACCCCGGATTATGACCCGTGCCAGCGGATTCCATATACCATCGTCCGTAAACTGACAAAAACGGCATTTTCGGAGTATTCGGCATCCAGCAAAGACGCGTTTGTTTCCGAAATCCTCGATGCGGCAGACGCGAAAAAGAAAAGTGCCATGCAAAAAGCCTTAATCTGCGGAGAAAGCGGCTTAAAGCCTATCCCGACGGGCAGCGGTTTCCGTTTCGCAGTTGTGAGCAGACCAAACATTCTAGTATTTGGCCGGGACGGGGACGGGAATATGACCGACATCGGCATGGCAGCACACAGCATCCGTGACAGATTCTATTACACACTGTTGGAACGGCGCACGGTGGACGATAGCGGGTATCTGACCATTACCAACAGACTGTATCGGTCGAACGACCAGAACAGCTTGGGGCATACTGTGGCGCTTACAGAGCTGCCACAGTATGCGGAACTCGCAGAAGAATACACGTTCCCTGAGCCGCTGGGAAGCGTCGGCGTTGCATGGCTGAAAACGCCGATTGACAACAGTGTGGACGGTAGCCCAGACGGGGTATCCGTTTATGACGCGGCTGTCGGCCTGATTGAAAATATCAACCGGAACGAGGCGCAGATCAACGGAGAGTTTGAGCGTGGGAAAAGCCGGATTATTGCCAGCGCGGATATGCTGGAGGTTGACGAGGTCGGCGGGCGGAAAAACCTGACTGCAAGCGTGTTTACCGCAGTGGATGAATCCCCTGACGATATAGGCATCACCATTTTTTCACCGGCTCTGCGTGAACAGTCGTATCTTGCCAGAAAAACGGAATATCTCCGGAATGTGGAGAACGTGATAGGCTTAAAGCGCGGGCTACTGTCCGAGGTGGAAGCCGCAGAAAGAACGGCTACCGAGGTGACATCCTCTGAGGGCGATTACAACCTGACGATTATCGACTTTCAGCAGATGTGGGAAAGCGCACTGCGAGAGGCCGTCAGGCTGTGCGGCGTTCTGGGGCGGATGTACCGCGTACCCGGTGCGCACGACGTGGAGGATGATTCTATCATCGTAGACTGGGGCAACGGCGTTCTGTTCGATGAAGAAAAGACCTGGGCTGACTACAAGGACATGGTCGCGGCAGGGCTGCTGAAACCTGAGATTGCACTCGGGTGGAAATTCAACATGCCCCGGGATACGGAAGCACAGTTAGCGAAAATTCGGAAGAAGTACATGCCGGAAGTCGTAGAGGACGGTGAATAACTGTGCTGACCGCTGACCAGATTGAAGCCCTTGGAGATAAGGCACAGCAACTCATTGCCCCGGTGACAGAGTTCCTGATTGAGGATATTGCAAGGCGAATTGCGGAAGCTGGCCAATTCACCAGCACGGCGGCCTATCAGACATGGAGACTTCAACAGTTGGGTATTTCTCAGCGGCAGTTAAAAAAGGAGCTTCGAAAGCGGCTGAAACTATCCCACCGGGAGCTTCGGCGGCTGATAGAACAGGCCGGGGAAACCGGATACAGTTATGACATCCGGAAACACCCCTATGTGCAGTCGCTGCCATTCCGCAGCAATCAGGTCTTGCAGCAGATTGTGTCTGCGGCGGTGCAGCTTGCCGATTCTGAGCTGGGCAATATCACCCAGACAATGGGTGCTGTCATGCCAAATGGGAAGGCTGTGGGGCTTACAGACGCTTACAGACAGGCTTGCGATTTCGCCTTTACGAAGGTTTCGACGGGGGCACAGGATTATGCATCTGCTATCCGGGAGGCTACCCGGAATCTGGCAGAAAAGGGGATTGTCACAATCGACTATGAAGCCGGCGTTCATACCTCCATGGAAGCCGCTGTTCGGCGTAGCGTTATGGGCGGCTTGGGACTGATGCAGGAGCAGATCAGCCAGAATAACCACGATGATTTCGGCTGTGACGGCTGGGAGATATCCGCTCACGCGGCCAGCGCCCCCGACCATGAGCCGATTCAGGGCAGGCAGTACAGTGACGCAGAATACGAGAAACTGAATAACTCCCTTGTGCGGCGTATCGGTACGCTGAACTGCGGCCATGCGGCTTTCCCGATTATCCTTGGCGTGGATTCACCGCAATACACGCCGGAGGAACTGGACAAATTCAGGAAAGATAACGAAAAAGGCATTGACTACGACGGAAAGCACTACACCACGTATGAGGCTACCCAGCGTCAGCGGCGGCTTGAATCCGCCATCCGGAAGCAGAAACGCAGGATTTTGGTTGATGAGGCTACAGGGGACAAAGATAACTTACAGCGCGATCAGATCAAGTACCAGGTTTTGGATCAGGAATATAAGCGCTTTTCCGAAGCGGCAGGGCTGCGGATGCAGCATGAGCGCATGGAAATGCCCGGGTTTGGTGCAAAACAGGCCATGGCTGCGGGAAAGGCGGCAGAAAGCAATGAGAAAAACTTGCAATTTATCAACAACGATGCTACAATCAAGGCGGAATCCGGATTGCCGAAAAAGTTGCAGGAAGCAGATACCGTAATTCCTCATACTGTGACTGTAAACCTTCCTAAAATCCAAGGAGTTGTACCAAAGGGCGCTACGGCGGTTGAGGTGTACACAATGGCTGGTGACGGGACAAGCACGCCAATTCGGGATTTGAAACGCCTGTATGCTACATACCCTGACTATGGGGACGCAAGCGGCTGGAAGAAGAAATCCGGGACGGTATATGCAAAGAGCCATCACTATGTGGTACACTGGTACGAGAATACCGAGGGTGTTCCGCTTGATGAAATTAAACTGAAAGGGGCAAAATAATATATGCGTGTTCGATACATAGGTAAGAGCTTTGGAATTGATGGTTTGTCAGACGGGAAGGAATATGAGATTCTTTCCTGCGACGCTGATTCTGGCGCACTTCAAATTGTTGATGACAGCGGCGAAGATTATCTCTACGACCCACACAACCCTCGCCCCATTGCAAACCCTGACCACCCCGGCGGAAAATTTGAAATCGTCGAGGATGATGCGGCAGGAACCCTTAGAAAAGCAATATACGGATAAGCCGATAGAGCTATGGGAACATGGCTCTCTTTTCTTGCGAAAAGGAGATGACACACATGGTGTACTGCCCCTATACAGTGAACCGGCATCTGGTTCAGCAGACGACGCAGGAGTACGACGAAAGCGGCAACCAGACTTTACAACAGGTGATAGAACACAACACCGCAG
>CABQGZ010000394.1 GCA_902463835.1 uncultured Lachnospiraceae bacterium | reverse complement strand
GGTATGGCAGCCGCAGGAAGCATGGCAGTTCCGGAAAAGGCGGAAGCTGCAGTGGCTGAGGATAAAGTCATATATGACGCTTCCTATAAAATGGCAGATTACTGGAAGAAGGACAGTAAAACAGCTCCTGTCAAGGCGGGATATGTGTTTGGCGGATGGTATTCAAAAGAGCAGGAGGGGGCTTATCTGACAGAAAGTGCGATCGATACGGATGGGGACGGAACCATTGATTTTGCAGGAACCGCATATGCGAAATTTGTTCCGGCACAGGTCTTAAGCGTAAAAGCACAGAATATGGCCGGCACAAAGGAAGATACCACAAAAACATCGGTACGTGTGATATCTTCCATGGACTCTCAGGATTACCAGAGAGCAGGCTTTGATATCTGGCTGGCGAATAAGACACAGCTTTTTAAAGACAAGAATACCAAAACGCCGTTGGAAACAGCAAAGATATACAAGGGTTTGATGGTCGGCGACAAGCCGGTTGACGCGGAAACTATATTTGGCGGGGTTTCAAGGTTCGTAAGCGTATGGCAGCTGACAAATATCGGTCAGAGCAATTACGGCAAGATCATTTACGTCAGACCGTACTGGATCACAATGGACGGAACGAAGGTAGAGGGCCTTGCAAAGTATGTGCATATTGAAGATGAGTATAAGGGATATATCAGCGTACCGGTAAATCTCCTGGACAAGGAAGCGGTAGCGGCAGGCGCTGTGAATATGACATATGAGAATACTTCGAACGAGGCACTGGAGCTTGTGGGATTTGAAGCGGGGAGAATGCTTCCGGAAATGGATTACAGCTACGATGAGGCAAGTAAAATGATCAAGATGGTGGGAAATGCGGCTGCCGTGGATCAATACG
This sequence comes from uncultured Lachnospiraceae bacterium, assembly GCA_902463835.1. Taxonomy (GTDB): domain Bacteria; phylum Bacillota; class Clostridia; order Lachnospirales; family Lachnospiraceae; genus 14-2. Next base: position 3,360 of record CABQGZ010000394.1, on the reverse strand, counting down.
AGAACGCGGAAAGTCTGTATGCCAACGTCCGTTTCAAGAAGCCTGCCGCAGCTGCGCGCTTCTATATGAATCTGGTAAAATTCTGTGACTGGGGTGAAAAAGACGTTTCGTTAAATAAGGTATGGGATGTGAAATATGATGTTCAGGAAATTACGGGCAAATAAAAAGATAGTGATCGCAGCGGCTGCCTTACTTCTCGCTTTGGGTATCGGAATCGCGCTTATTCTGATCTCAGGTTCCAAAGAGCCGGGGGATAAGGCAATCGTCCCCGAAGCGGGTGACAATTCCAGCCTTGAGATCTTACCGCCGGATGAGGTGACACCGGAAGATTCGACCGATGTATCCGGTTCCTGGGGAGACACGCCGGATTCCGATGAGCAGGCAGGTGATTTGCCGGATTCCGATGAGCAGGCAGGTAATTCGCCGGATTCCGACGGGCAGGCAGGTGATTCGCCGGATGTGCCTGCCCAGACAGGAAGTGAGCAGCCATCTGGCGCGGGAAGCAATGACGGAGCATCCGGGAATAGCGGAGCATCCGGGAATAGCGGAGCATCCGGGAATAGCGGAGCATCCGGGAATGACGGAAGTGTTCTTGAGGACGACATCACCTGGGGAAATATTTACTAGTAATAAAGGAGGGAAAACATGAGGAATTTCATGAGAAAGAATGGGATATTGCTTCTCATCTCTGTGTGCTTTTTATTTGTATTTGTATTCCTGCTGGTAATGGGGCACCCGTCTGCCGCTAAGTCTGCGGAGTACATAGCGCCGCAGATTACAGGACAGACAAAGCTGGTTTTGGACGAGGGATACGAGGATACGGAGACAAGCGCCTATACGATAAAGGGTACGGATGCGGACGTCTCTATTGTGTCGGATACTACAGGCGGAAGGGCGATCTGGAATGATCAGACAAAAAAGCTGACCATACAGGCAGGATTGACTTCGAATGCCTCTGTAACATTGGAGGTAAGCAATGGGATCGCGGCGGAGAATGCAGCCATCACCTTATATATTACCGTTTGCAAGGATCCCAGTATCACAGGTCCCACAGAATGCTTCCTGGAGGTGGGATATGAAGCGACCAGCAGCAGAGCCTTTACGGTGCGTGGCAAGGATGTGTCTGTCTCCATAGCGGACGAGAGCAGCACGGGGCTGATCACCTGGAATGCAGAGACAAAAAAAGTAGAAGTTGCTCCGGGACTGAAAATTGGCTCATATAAGGTAATTCTGACAGCAAGCAATGGAAATGCAGTGTTTGACAGCACATGGGAGTATGTGATAACTGTGGGAAAAAGATGCGTGGTGACCGGCCACTATACATATTCTTCAGGAACCTACAAAAATAATGTGCTTGTCAATGCAGACGATAAGGTAACTGTAAAGGTAGGCAATTATATTGCAAAGGTAGATCCGAGTACCCGGACGTATGAGGTGGTTGTTCCGAACGGCACTTACACGATTACCCTGACCAGCGAGAGATTCCGGACTGTAAAGCTGGCGGATGTGGAGATTACAAATGATAAAAAAATAGCTGACGCGACCTTTGCTGTGCCTCTCCTGACTCCGACCACAGATTTTGGATACGGTGCAGTAGCCGGATATAAATATACTGTGTGGAAGGATAGAGCTGTATCCATCGCAGACGTAAAAGCGGAGGAAGGATTTGTTTTATCGGTGAAGATGAAACCAGAGTGGCCCTATACATTCCGGGGAATGGTAGGATTTACCGTGAAGGATAAGACCTTCTATATAAAGCCGGCTTATGCAAATAAAACGGCAAGTATCTATGTCGGTACAGGATTGGGGGAGGATGTCAAAAACAGCGATAAGAAGGTTGCTTCAACAGGACAGACTGTGGAAAGAATGAACCTTCCGTGTACCTTGAAGGTAATCTATTTAGACGGAAATTACTATGCTTCTCTGAAGGTGGATGGCTGTGACGTAGAAGAAGAAATGATTTTGATCAATGCACAGACGTCGGGACTTGACGCAGAATACTTTGCGGTTGGTGAAAGAACGATCTGGCTTGGCGCATTCACAAACGGTATGGGTAATTATGATGGATTGAGCTATGAATTGGGTGACGAAGCAGCGAAAAAGGCACTGGGAGATGTGAAGCTGTGTACCGTAAAAGGGAGCTATGCGTATGCTTCCGGGACCTATCAGGATCAGACCTATCAGAACGCGGACGATAAGGTTACCGTTCAGATCGGCGGTTATACCGTGAAGGCGGATCAGAAGACGCAGACCTATGAGATGGTTGTCCCGTCAGGAACCTACGATATTACATTAAGCAGCAGTCAGTTCCAGAACGTGAAGATCCCGGAGGTGGAGATTGCGGGAACCACGGAGGTCGAGAAAGCGACATTTGTAAAACCGAGATTGACCCCGACCACAAATTTTGGATACAACGCGGTAGCCGGATATAATTATGCACTGTGGAAGGGACAAACCGCATCCATCGCAGGCGTAAAAGCGGAGGAAGGATTTGTTTTATCGGTGAAGATGAAACCGGAGTGGCCCTATGCATTCCGGGGAACGGTAGGATTTACCGTGAATGATAAGACCTTCTATATAAAGCCGGCGTATGCAAATGGAACGGCAAGTATCTATGTCGGTACAGGATTGGGTGAGACGATTGGGGGAAGCGATAAGAATGTTGGTTCAGCAGGACAGACTGTGGAAAAAATGAACCTTCCGTGTACCTTGCAGGTAATCTATTTAGACGGAAATTACTATGCTTCTCTGAAGGTGGATGGCTGTGACGCAGAAGCGAAAAAGCTTTTGATCAATGCACAGACGTCGGGACTTGACGCAGAATACTTTGCGACTGGTGAAAGAAGCATTGCGCTTGGCGCATTCACAGGCGGTATGTGTTTTTATGATGGATTAAGCTATGAACTGGGTGATGAAGCAGCCGAAAAAGCGCTGAGTGATATAAAGCTGTGTACCGTAAAAGGGAGCTATGCGTATGCTTCCGGAACCTATCAGGATCAGACTTATCGGAACGCGGAGGATACGGTTACCGTCAAGATCGGCGGTTATACCGCTGTAGTAGATCAGAATACGCAGACATATGAGATGATCGTTCCGTCCGGTACCTATGACATTACGTTAAGCAGCAGTCAGTTCAAGGATGTGAAGCTCCAGAATGTGGAGATTGCGGATTCGAAGGAGGTCGAGAAAGCAACGTTTGTAATACCGAAATTGACTTCGACCGGAGATTTTGGATACAACGCAGACGGACATGATTATGCAGTATATAATGGAAAGTCCGTATCTGTTGCGGGAATGAAAGCAAACGAAGGTTTTGTGGCAACCGTCAAAATGCGGCCTTACGATGGTATGTGGTACAGG
>CABQGZ010000393.1 GCA_902463835.1 uncultured Lachnospiraceae bacterium | reverse complement strand
TGCTGGAAGATGCAGAAGCAAAGCTTGGAGAACAGTAGGCATGTATAAGAAAAAATCGTCATACAATAGAGGATGAAAAAGCAGTAACAGGATGCAAAGGTATGACATTATATGTAAAAAATAAGAAGAGTCCCATGATTTTTCCAAGACCGCTCTACCCAGGAGCAGGGGTGGGACTGATTGCGCCGTCTTCCCCCGTAACCGGGGCGGAGACGGCGCTTTGTGTGCGGCGGCTGCAGGAGATGGGGTATCATGTGCTGGTGGGAAGGAGTCTGAAGCGGTCGGAGCAGCAGTATGGGTATCTGGCAGGGAGTGCCAGAGCCCGTGCAGGGGATATCAACCAGATGTTTGAGGATTCCAGGGTGTCGGCGATTTTCTGTGTGCGGGGCGGGTATGGAAGCTCCCAGACTCTGGAATATCTGGACTATGGGATGATCCGGCAAAACCCTAAGATCTTTGTGGGCTACAGCGATGTGACAAGTCTGCATTCCGCTTTGGGGCGATACGGTAACCTGGTGACCTTTCATGGTCCCATGGCGCGGCCGGATCTCTTGCCGGAGATGGGGAAAACGGAGAGCTATACGCTGCAAAGCTTCTATGGGGTGTGCAATATGGAGAAGGAGTATGAATTTCATAATCCGGTGCAGATGGAGGGTATAGGTGAATGCCCCGCAAAACAGCCAACGAAAGAAGTGACAGAACCAAGAAAGCGACTGTCTGGAAATGAAAAAATGTACACCCTCCGTTCAGGCTGCACAAGAGGACGTCTTACCGGCGGGAATCTGTCGGTATTGGCCAGGTCTCTGGGAACGCCTTTTTTCCCGGACACGGATGATTGCATCCTGTTTCTTGAGGATGTGGGGGAGAGTATCCCAAGGCTTCATATGTATCTGACCCAGATGAAATGCGCGGGAGTGCTGGAGCGTGTCCGGGGAATTTTGTTGGGAGATTTTTCGGACTGTACGAACAAAGGCTACGATGAGAGCCTGCAGGTGGAAGTGTTTTTGCAGCAGTGGTTTGGAGGGCTGGGAATTCCAGTGCTTGCCAATGTGTATTCCGATCACCGCAGTCCCATGGGCACCCTGCCCCTCGGAGCCTGGTGCTGCATGGACGCGGAGGAAGGACGGATCGTTTTTTCTGTCCTCCCAGGGTGATCCATGCAGATGTTTTGCGGCAAAGGATGGAGAACTGAGCAGGTACTTGTATAGCAGGAGGAACGGCGGAATTACAGAGAATCCGCCGTATTTGGCTTTTTACATTTTAGAAAGAACCCCCCGATCAGACAGAGCGTGATCTGCACCAGCGGCATGGTATACCAGACACCCATAAGCTCCCAAAATAGCGGCAGCAGGTAGATGAATCCAGCGGTCAGCACCACTTCCCCGTACACCATCAGCGTGGAGGGCATGATCTGATGTGTCGCGTAGAAGTAGGAGATGGCCGGTTTGGAAAAGCCGTACAAAAACAGTGCGATGCCAATGGGGAGCGAGGCATCCATAATATAGGAGGCAGCTTCCGGGGAGGCGCCGAACAATAGGGGAATCCAATCTTTTAACAGGAACGTCAACATTCCGCTGGCGGCTCCGAAGAACAGGGCGAGCAGGAACATCCAGTTCCGATAGGTGTGAAGCTCTCTTGTTTTTCCGGCTCCCTGACTGAGGCTTAAAAGGGGCTGGCTGCCGTCACTGATGCCCTGAATCAGCAGTTCCATAAAGGAAAGGATGTAAGCCAGTATGGCGTAGGCGCTGACGGCTGCGGTTCCGCCGAATTTCAGCGTCTGCAGGTTCATGAAGATAATTGTGATGGAGGGCAGGTACGTCAGACCGAAGGGGGAGATGCCCACCTTGACAATGGAGCGGATCAGGGAAGCATCTGGTCTCAGGTGACGGAGCACACCGCGATTCTGTCTGCGCAGATAAAAGCCAATGCAGAGAACAAGCGTCAGAACCTGGCCGCAGACGGTGGCCAGCGCCGCCCCCTCAAGCTCCAGCTGTAGCTCAAACACAAAGATCCAATCCAGAACAATGTTCGTAACACAGCCGATGGCCATGGCGATCATGGCGAAGATGGAGGCGCCGTGATTGCGGATCAGAGGGATCATTGCACTGGCGCTGATCTGAGCGATGGCGCCTGCCAGAAGAATGCGAAGGTATTGCTGGCCGTAGGTGAGGATGATTCCCCTGGCACCCATACATTTTAATAAGAAGGTGTGAGAGACCGCCAGCAGCAGGAGCAGCCCAAGGGCTCCGGTGAGTATCAGGAAGAAGGCGTTGCCCTCTGCTTTTTTTGCTTTTTCTTCGTTGCCGGCTCCCCTGTTTAGAGAGATGACAACGGAGGATCCCATTCCAATGCCGGTGCCCAGTGAGATGATAAGAGCCACCAGGGGCCAGGCGATATTGATTGCGGCAAGACCATCGTCCCCAACTGCATTTCCAACAAAGATACCGTCCACAATGGAATAAATGCCTGACAGAAGAAATGAAAACATGGCAGGGAAGATGTAGCGGCAAAATTCTTTTTTCATAAGTAACATTCTCCTTTCTGTTGCTGAAATCAAGTATAAACGTTAAAGCAGCTTGAATGTCAAGAAAAAATCTGATATACTCTTATAAAAAAGATAGGGTTCAGGAAAATATGGAATATAAAAGAAATTTTAGCATCCGGGAGATATCCAGGCTTCTTGACATTCCAAAGCCCACAATACGGTATTGGGAGAGCAAGGGCCTGATCGAGCCGGGACGGAATCAGGAGAATGATTACCGGGAGTTTTCTCTGGTGTCGGCGATGGAGCTTAGCAATATTTCCTTTTATCGCAGCATTGGGGTTCCGATAAAAGAGCTGGAGCAGATGCTGCATGGGGACGTGGAGCAGCAGGAACAGCTGCTCGGTGAGGCCGGGCAGCGGATTGAGGCGGAGGTCGCGGAGAAGAGAAAGCAATTGGAACGGATTCGAAAGCAGCGGCAGGTGCTGCAGGAGAGTGTACGGTTGGCCGAAGCACCGCTGGTTCTGTCGACGCCTGCCTTTGCAAAAGTGGTGCCATTTCTTTTACAAAACGAGGCCCATTGGAAGCGGATCATTGATTTCCCAGATACATTTGTGCTGCTCTTTGATAGCAGCGGCGGGTATCAATACGGCATTGGCTATCGCGAGGAAGAGCAATCAGAGGCAGTCATATGGGAGCGGCAGGAGAAGCCGTATCTGGAGGGGCTTCTGATCACGGATGACTGGAATGAGTCGAAAAACAATCTGTGCCAGATGAGAGCGCAGGCAGAGCAAAGTGGTTATCGTACCGGTCGGGTGTTGGCTCAGTATCTGACCTTCGGCGTAAAAGAAAAGGGAAGGATATGGGATTACTATAAGATGTGGATGGAGGTAGTGGATTGAAATGAAACGGGTAAAGAATGAAGAATTCCAGGATGAAATGGCGCGGGATTATGCCTACCGGTTTATAGCGGAGCAGTATGTAAGCCGCGGATATTATCTCCATTACCACAGAAATATGGAAATATATGGTGTGGTGCAGGGAAATGTGAATGTTATGATTTCTGGCAAAAGTATGTCTCTATCCGATGGACAGATGGCAGTGATCGATGGGCTGGAAAATCATTGCTATGAGATTGACGGAGAAGCAGAAATCTTTTATGTCAATATTGGCATGCGGTATATTCGGAATTTTACGTTGATGTATCAGGATAAACGGCTTCCCCATTGGCTTATGGATGTGGAATATAATAAAGTTATCTATTGTCAGATCAAGCAGATCTTAGGGCGGGCTACGGACGCCATTCCGGAGTTGACGCGAGTAGGAATAACCTGTGAAATGTTCGCGGATATTATTGAACACTATGGCGTAAGAGAGAAAAATATTTCTACAGAGAGCGATAATAAATTGATGAATAGGATCGTGCAGTATATATATGATCACTATAATGAAAATATAACCCTGGAAGCCCTGTCTGAAATCTTCTTTTTGTCTCCGAAAACGCTCAGTAAAAAGATATCCAAGAGATTGAATGTGGATCTGCGGGTATTTGTCAATGATATCCGGGCACAGAAAGTGATACAGATGTCGGATGATCCCGCCAATAAGGATAAGACACTAGATGATATTATCGCTTTATGCGGGTTTAATAATATGCGAACTTTTTACCGAAGCTATAAGAGAAATTTCAAATTTCATAAGCTGGAGAAGCAGTGATGGGCAAATCCCTCCGGATATACCAAAAAAGGAGATTTAATGG
>CABQGZ010000392.1 GCA_902463835.1 uncultured Lachnospiraceae bacterium | reverse complement strand
GATCTCGTCCATCCACCACTTGTTGCAGGAAGCCGCGGACAGCATGCAGCCCATCAGATGGTAGGCGCCGTTGGCGTCGCAGAAGGCATGCAGAGCATTGTTGGCATCCACACCGAATTTGTCGGAGGATATAAAGATGGTTCCGCTTGTTCCGAGAGAGATGTTGCAATTTCCGTCTCCCACAGTACCAGTGGCAACCGCGGCGGCCGCATTGTCTCCGGCGCCTGCAGCAACCTTCACATGCTCCGGGATTCCCAGCTCTGCGGCAATCTCCGGCAGAACACAGCCCACGCATTCGTAGCTCTCGTACAGCTTAGGAAGCATCTCCATCTCAATGCCGCAAATCTCGCACATCTCCCTGGACCAGCAGCGATTCTTCACATCAAGAAGCAGCATTCCGGAGGCGTCCGACACATCAGTGCAGTGCACGCCGGTCAGCCGGTAGGCCAGATAGTCCTTGGGCAGCATAATCTTTTTGATCCGGGCAAAATTCTCCGGCTCCTTATTTTTCACCCATAAAATCTTGGGCGCTGTAAATCCGGTAAAGGAAATATTGGCCGTATATTCAGAAAGCTTCTCCTTTCCGATCACATTGTTTAAATAATCACATTCCTCAAAGGTTCTTCCGTCGTTCCACAGCAGAGCCGGACGGATCACCTGGTCTGCCTCGTCCAAAATCACAAGGCCGTGCATCTGACCTCCAAAGCTGATTCCTGCCACCTGGCTCCTGTCAAAATCCGCAAGCAGCTCCGCAAGTCCCGCCATAGTCTCAGTATACCAGTCCTCTGGCTTCTGCTCCGACCATCCCGGATGGGGGAAATACAGCGGATACTCTCTTGACACGATGCTCTTCACATTTCCTTCGCCATCCATCAAAAGCAGCTTTACCGCGGAGGTTCCCAGATCGATTCCAATATAAAACATATGCGCCTCTCCTTTTTCGTATGATTATAAGCACTGTTTAGCACGTGTGTGCACGTGCACGCTATATGATTAGTATACACGCAGTCTACAAAAATGCAATATTCAAAATGCCTAAATTATTTTAATTTTTTTGGGCAATATTACAAGCACAAAATAATTGTGCATATGCACGGAATATGGTAAAATCATAATAGTTCAGCCAGCACCATCCACCTATTTTGGGGCTAAGACTGGACTGTTACAGAAATTGTATAGAAATGAGATGATCTGTTATGGCAACTATGAAAGAAATCGCCCAGCTGGCAGGTGTATCAAGAGGTACCGTGGACCGTGTATTGAACCACCGGGGTTCTGTCAGTGATGAGACAAAGAAAAAGATTCTGGAGATCGCAGAATTATTAGAATATCAGCCCAACAAAGCCGGATTAGCCCTTGCCGCCCAAAAGAAAAACATGAAGATTGGCGTGCTGCTTTTCGGAATTGGCAATCCCTTTTTTGATGAGGTTTTAAAAGGACTTTACGAGAAAGCCCGGGAATTCTCCATCTACCGATGCGTGATCCTGGAAAAGCGCATCACATTTTCACTTGAGGAACAGCTTTTGGCCATGGACGAACTGGTTCAGGAAGGCATCCATGGGCTGATTCTCTCCCCCTACAACGATACTGCCGTCCGGGAGAAAATTGATGCCCTGTACGAATCCGGGATTCCCTGCATCACGGTCAACACGGACATTCCAGGCTCGAAGCGTCGGGCCTACGTGGGAAGCGATTTTTATAAATGCGGCCGCACTGCTGGCGGTCTGCTGGCTCTTTTTACCGGAAGCTCTGCGAAGATCGGGATTGTGACCGGCTCCCACAAGGTACTCTGCCATGAAGAACGCATTGCCGGCTTCTGTGATATTCTGAAGGAATGCTATCCCGGAATGGAGATATTGAAAATTATTGAAAACGATGACGACGACTACAAGAGCTATGACGAGGTGACGGCGCTCCTTAAAGAACAACCGGAACTCACCGCCCTTTATTTTACTGCCGCCGGCGTCTACGGCGGATGCCGCGCTCTTTTGAATCAGAAAACGCAAGGGAAAATGCAGGTGATCACCTTTGACGCTGTGCCCTCCACCCGGGAAATGATGCAGCAGGACGTGATCAATGCCACTATCACCCAGCAGCCGGATCAGCAGGGAGCGCTGTCCCTCTCTTTGCTGGTGGAATATCTGGTATCCGGAAGTATGCCCGAGAAGGAGTGTTACTACATGGATCTCTCCATAAAAATCAAAGAGAACCTTATCTGATCTTTCCATCGGTATCTTAATTTTTCCAAAAAATAACCTGGAAGCCGTCCAAAGCCTCCAGGTTATGTTGCTATTCCGCCAGTTTCTCCCCGTCCTTCACCTGACGCAGCAGCTCCTTGGCCTCCTCTACACTATCCCAGTTGGGTTCCATCACATAGGTTCTGCGGCCCGGCATGGAGTAAGTAATGTCGTTGGAATTGCTGCCGGTCACGCTGTGGGAAACCACATGCCACTCCTCCTGGCCAAACAGCTGGGCGTCCACCAGCTCCGCAATCTTCTCCTGGGGCACACTGGTCTCAAAGGTGCCCGCGATGCTGGCCATAAGCCCCGCATAATCCTTCAGGATCGCCGGCGAGGAACACTTCTTGATGACCGCCTTGATGACCTCCATCTGGTTCTTGCCCCGCTGGTTGTCCCCGGTGGCGAAGCTGTGACGCTCTCTCGCAAAGCTGAGGGCCTGCTCCCCGTTCAGATAATTATAGCCCTTCTGGTAATGGTTGCCTCCAGCGCTGAAATCGTACTGGGAATAGACATCCACGCCTCCGATGGCGTCTATGATACCTGTAAATCCGGAAAAATTCATCCGCACATAGTAGTTCACGTCAATGCCGTACAGCATCTCCAGCGTACCCATGGATACCTCCACACCGTAGACTCCCGCGTGGGTCAGCTTATCCCTTCTTCCTTTGGAAACGGGCAGCTCAATAAAATAATCCCTTGGGGTCGATAACAGGAGAATCTCCTTTGTCTGCGTATTTACCGCCGCCAGAATATTGACGTCACTGTTGGATCTTCGGGACACACTGCCGAAGGTATCAATACCGCTGATATAGGCGATGAAAAATCCGTCCATCACCGGCTCCGGCGTGGCAACTGGAATTTCCTGCTCCTGCACCGTCGTTGAAAGAGCCCGGATATCCTGCGGGAAGGTCGTATAACCTTCATCTTCGGCGATCAGACTTACAAAGGCGTCATTTAGGATAACCGCGTCGATCTTTTTGGCAAGCAGGTCGTCCGCCAGGGTCATCATATCGTCATATTCCTGACACTGCAGCGGAAAGTCCACTTTTTCCTCCAGCTCTGCGATGGTCTTATCCGTATTTTCCCGGTCAAGCTCAGCAAGAATACCGAAGTTATACCCCTCCGTATCAGAGATATTCTGGGCGGGATCGTCCTTCAATACATAGACGGATATGGAATCAATCTGCACCTTCGGCGGTTCAATCCCCCGCACCATCTTCCCGGTGTGGTGCAGATAATACATGCCGAAGCATAACACTGCCGCAACAAGAACGGAAAAAACGATCCAGAGAACAAATGTCTTTTTTGAACGGAGCAAAAGTATGTCCAGCACAATTCCAACGATCCAGACCACAGCCAGGAGCGGGAGCAGCAGCCGCTTCGGCAGGACTCCAAGGCGAACGGTCAGCACAGTGAAGGCGATACACACCACCGTCAGCAAAGCTGCGACAATGACTCTTGGTAAAAAGCTTTTTCTCTCTCTCATGCTATGTCACTTCTTTCTTCTCAATATTTTCTCCACACCATCTTATTGACAACGCCGGTGTAGCTCTGAATAATCTTGACCACCTTGTCGGACACGTTCTCCTCCACATAATCCGGAACAGGAATCCCAAGATCGCCATTCTCGTTCATGGCAACCGCCGTGGCCACCGCCTGCAGCCGGGATACCTCATCGATTCCCGGATAAAGCAGGCCTTGTCCAGCGCTTCCGGCCGCTCTGTAGAGGTCCGGATGCACACCGCCGGGAAGGGATGACCCACCGAGGTGAAAAAGCTGGACTCCTCCGGCAGCGTCCCGGAATCGGAAACCACCGCAAAGGCGTTCATCTGAAGACAATTATAGTCATGGAAGCCCAAGGGCTCATGCTGGATCACACGCTCATCCAGGGCAAATCCGGAGGTCTCTAAGCGCTTGCGGGATCTGGGATGGCAGGAATACAGAATCGGCATGTCGTACTTTTCTGCCATTTTGTTGATGGCTGTAAAAAGCGCCTGAAAATTCTGCTCCGTGTCAATATT
>CABQGZ010000391.1 GCA_902463835.1 uncultured Lachnospiraceae bacterium | reverse complement strand
GGTCAGGTGTGGGGACTGGGTGTCCGCATCCGTCAGCAGGATCAATTCTGCACCCCGGGCACCTACGGATGGAGCGGTGCGCTGGGTACGCACTTCTTTGTGTCCCCGGCAGACAAGCTGGAGGCGGTCTTTGCCACCCACAGGAAGGATCTGGGCGGCTCCGGCTCCTATATCAGCCGAAAAGTGGAGGAACTGGTTTTCGGCATCTGGGGAAACCCGTGATAAGCTGCTGACGCGGGCATTTTCTGCCCGCGTCAGCTTTCTCATAGAATATAATCTCCATTGTTGCGATACCGGATTGGCGTTGTGCCTACCCGCTTTTTGAAGAGATAATGAAAGTTATTGATGTCGTGAATGCCCACCGAGTGCGCAATCTTGACGGCAGGGAGCGTTGTGGTTTTCAGCAGGAGCTTGGCCTGATTGATCCGTATCCAAATCAAGTAGTCGTTGGGTGAAAAGCCAATGTAATGCTTGAATTCCTTGGCCAGATGAAACTTATTTGTTTGCGTCAGCTCTGCCAGAGAATCCAAAGAGATCGGCTGTGCGAAGTTTTCCTCCATATGCTTCATGGCCTGCTGGACAAAACGGGGCACATCCTGCTTTTGTATGGCAACCCTGGATGCCTGTACCACAAGGTACAGAAGCATCCCGTCAATGGCATGGGAGGCCCGCAGATCCCGGTAGAGCTGGGGAGAATCATAAATTTCAAGGACTTGCTCCAGATACCGCGCAAATCTGCCGGTGGTCTCCTCATGGAAAACAGGCTGTCCCATTTTTTCATATTCTTCCGCATAGTGCTCCGCAAGGGGACCCTGAAAATGGAAGACAGCGACCTTCAAATCCTCTGCTGCCTCATAATAATGCGGCTTCCGGCAGTCGATAAAAACGCCGTCGCCAACATGGAGCTCGGCTACCTGTCCGCCGTATTCCACGCGCCCTGTTCCTGCCAAGGTATAGAGTATCAGGAAGGAATGAAAATTCTGCCGCCGGGTAAAGGAGCCTTTACGGTAGCCGAATATGGTGAACGCCTGCATGTAAAACAGGTTTTCCCTGGCGTAGGCTGTAATGGGAACCGGGCGAAAGGCATCCGCACTTCCGACAATATAGAAATCGGAATTCACCAAGTTTTCAGGGTCGTACTTCCCGCTTTTTAGTGCCGCATCCGAAACCTGCCTTGAGGTAACAGGGTGATCTGTTTCGGAATGAAGGAAAGAAATGCCCTCAAACAAAGAAAATCACCGTCCTTTATGCGTGTGTCCTGCTATTATTATATCGGTAGGCCGCGGCAAATTCAAGAGGGCGTTCGGCGCAATATTTTATGATTTGGAGGCCGCTATGGAATTCACAAAAAACACACGGTTAAAGGATATTCTGAACCTGCCCTGCTTTCAGCCGATGCTTGGCCAATTCATTGCAAGCAGTGCCGGCGACTGGTTTCACGGCAAGGGTGCGTTGTCGCTGGCAGAGCTTCAGCAGCAGAATCCCACATGGTATTGGGAGGATGTGGCGTATGGCTTAAACCGTTTGCAGAAAATTGCCCTTGGCGGAGGCCGGTATGTTTACCCGGTGGGCGAAGGCGCTTGTCTGATTCATCTTCCGGCAGAAAACCGGAGGTATGAAGCATATGCGATTCTGAATGCCGGCGGAGCCTACGGGGCGGTCTGTACGATGGTAGAAGCCTTGCCGGCAGCGGCAAGGCTGAACGAGCTGGGGATGGACTGCTTCTGCCTGAATTATCGCACCGCAACACAAAGCAGCTTTACGGAGGGGCTCATGCCAAAGCCCCTGGAGGATCTTGCTCTGGCATGGCGGTATATTGAAAGCAACGAAGCTGCATTTCGGCTTGACGCAGAGAACTACATTGTGGGCGGCTTTTCCGCCGGCGGGCATCTGACAGCGATGTGGGGAACCGAAAATCACGGCGCGAGGCACTATGGTATTCCCAATCCCCGGGCGCTGCTCCTTGCCTATCCGCTGATCGGATTGGAAAACCTCAGCGGGCCCGCAGCGCAGCTCTTACGCTCCGGATTGCTGGGCATTCACAGCGGAGAGGAAAAAATAGCGGAATATACTGCAAGTCGTCAGGTTGGCAGCGGCTATCCGCCGGTCTATCTGGTTCAGGCAGAGGACGATCACACGGTTCCCAAGCAGGATGCGGCGGACATGGAGACAGCGCTGGCCAAAGCAGAGATTCCCCACCGTATCGAGCGTGTCCTCTCCGGCGGCCACGGCTTTGGGCTGGGAACTGCTACCGCCGCCAACGGCTGGATAAGCCGCGCGCTGGATTTTTTGGAGGAAAACAGATATGCGAAATAAAATGGCAGCCGCAAGTATGACCGTTACGGAACGGGAAAAACGCCATGCAGCCTTATCCGCGCAGATTGCGGCCGAGGGAATGGTTCTGCTGGAAAATAAGGACGTACTGCCCTTCCCTGCGCAGGTGCATTTCATCGCGCTGTTCGGAAGCGGCGCAAGGCGAACCGTCAAGGGCGGCACAGGCTCCGGAGATGTGAATGTGCGAAGCTTTGTGACCATAGAGCAGGGACTGAAAGACGCCGGGTACAGGATCGTCACAGAGGATTGGCTTACCGAGCAGGATACGGTGATCCGGTCGGCAAAGGAGCAATACGATGCCCATATTCAGGAGCTGTCCCATCAGGGAATCAGTGTGGCGCTTCTGACTATGATGGGAAAGCCCTTCCGTGAGCCGGAGCTCCGGGCGTTAAACGAACAGGACCTCCGTCCGGCAGACGCGGCAATTTATGTTCTGTCCAGAAATTCCGGAGAGGGTGCGGACCGGAAGAACGCTCCCGGCGACGACCTTTTGACGGAAACGGAAAAGCAGGATATTGCCCTGCTTGCAAAGCGTTATGAACGCTTCGTGCTGCTGCTCAATGTGGGCGGTGTTCTGGATCTAGAAGTCGTGCGGGAGCTTCCCGGAGCAATTGTCCTTGTCAGCCAGGGCGGCAGCGGTTTCGGCACTGCCGTTGCTGAAATTCTGACCGGTGCGGAATCCCCCAGCGGCAGACTGACCGCTACTTGGGCAAAGCAATATTCGGACTACCCCTGTGCGGACGAGTTTTGCGTGCAGCCGGAGGATGTATGGTATAAAGAAGGAATTTTCGTAGGCTATCGCTGGTTTGACAGCTTTGGTATGGAACCCCGCTATCCCTTTGGCTATGGGCTGTCCTATACGGAGTTTGCATGGAGTGATATACAGATTCACGCAAAGGATGCACGGGTTTTCGTCTCGGTTACCGTCCGAAATACCGGAAATCATCCGGGCAAGGATGTGGTTCAAATCTATGCAGCACAGCCCCGGACCGAGCTTCCAAAGGCGGATAAATTGCTGGTGGGATTTGCGAAAACCGGGCTTTTGCATCCGGGAGAGCAGGAGACCGTTACGGTTTCCTTTCCGTGCGCATCGCTTGCATCCTATGACGAGAAGAAAAGCGCATGGGTGCTGGAGCGGGGAGAATACGGAATCTATGTGGGAAAAAGCAGCCGGGAATTGCAGCCGGAGGCAGCGCTGGTGCTGGAGAGAACGGTTGTTACGGAGCAGTGCCGTCCTCTGTTCCGGGGAGAGAAAGCAGATCAGCTTTTCCCAAAGCACAGTGCAGGCGTATCCTATTTCTGCCCCACAATTCTTATTGATTCGGAGTCCATACCGTCCGTCACCCACACTTACACCGGAACGCCGACCGCTCTCTCTGCCCCAACACGCAGGGTTAGCTTTTCCGATGTTACATCTGGGAAAGCAACGGCTTCGGAATTGGCAGGACAGCTGACGCCGGAGGAATTGGCGCTTCTGTGTATCGGCGCTGCCCGGGTTAGCTTTACGGATTTCTCGGTGATCGGCAACGCCTCCAAATCCATACCCGGCGCGGCGGGAGATACGACGGACCGATTGGAGGGCTACGGAATCCCCCAATGCGCCATGGCAGACGGCCCTGCCGGGATTCGTGTCAACCCAAAGGTTTATCAGCGGGGCGACACCTACATCAACAATGTGGAGGAAGACCCCATTCTGGGGAAAGTGCTGCCCCCGGAGCTGCGGAAGGTGGATTTAAGCGGTACGGAGATCAAATATCAGTATTGCACGGCACTGCCTGTGGCGGTGCAGCTGGCCCAGAGCTGGAATCCAAAGCTTGCCGAGCTGGCCGGGGATATTGCCGGAGCCGAAATGGAGGAGCTGGGGATCGACCTCTGGCTGGCGCCGGGCCTGAACATCCAGCGCAATCCCCTGTGCGGAAGAAACTTTGAATACTATTCGGAGGACCC
>CABQGZ010000390.1 GCA_902463835.1 uncultured Lachnospiraceae bacterium | reverse complement strand
ATAGTAAGTCGCTTAAAATTGGTGACAACTACGCGTACGATTCGATTTTGAAGCGAAAATTTCAATATTTCGCAGAGGGAGATTTAAGAAATCTTTCAGAAAAAGAAAATGATGATGATAAATTTTTCTGCGAATATGGAGATAAGTGGCAAGATATTTTTCTTTCCACGATTATTATCCCTATACGATGTCGCATCCTCAGCGGTTGTTCTGAAGAGTATCGGATGTTAGGATTGGTATGTATTGACTCTAAAGTAATCCAGCCTGATTGGGGTCGTAAAACGGAGAGTTATGCATATCAAACAACTGCATTTGTTGCGGACGCCTTATATAGCTTAATTGACAGTTATATAATTGCGCAACAGAATGGTGGGAAAATTGTAAAGTAATTAGAACTGCGCTGGCTTTTTCTGAGAGAAAGGTAGAATTTTATGAAATATACACCTGAGTCAACATCAAAAATACAGGCCGTATTAGCTCGTGACACAATAAAATCAGGAAAAAAAGCGGACAAAATTGTAATGTGTCCAGTGTTTATCAATCAGGAAGAGGAAAGAATGTTTACCAAAAGAGCAAATGAGTATATGGATATGAGAAAATATCTCACAATCAGAAATACTTAATTGTTACGGTCAGAAGAGTAGCAAGCAGGGCGAGTTGGTACCAACTTGCAATTTTTGAATCGGATTTTTCAAATCCAAATTCAAAATGCTTGTTGGGCTGTGCCCAAACCCCGTTTGATCTGCATCGTGCCGATGCAGACTGCGCGTTTGTTCCAAACACTTCTATAACAAAAAAACAGCCTAGGACTCTCCCACAATGGAAGAATCCTAGGTTGTCATCGTCTATCGGGACTGCGTTTTTTCGGTGGTGTTCTTTTCTTCTGCGAAGAACAGTTCTACATTGCGCTGCGCACGAAGAAGCTCCTGCATCTCGTCTTTTGCTTTGCGGTAGTCCGGGTAGGCGGCTTTCTTTTCCGTCAGCAGCTTGGAATATTCTGCATCCAGTTCCTTGACCTTGGGAAGCTTTTTCAGTTTAGCTTCATCGAAAGCCGTTTTTGCTGCCTTGTGCAGTGTGATCTCTGCGCGATGGTTTTCCAGAAATCGCTTGCTGTATCCGGCCTTGCGGTAGGCATCGTACACCGGGCGCGTTTTTGCGTAGTTGACGATGTGCGTCCGCAGTACAGCAATCTCGGCCATGCGTGTTTCCGCCGCCTTGATGGAATCGCCCAGTTCGTGATAGCGAGCAGTAGCAGCGTCCACGCGCTCTTGCATTTCCTTAATGCTGCCGATTTTCTTCTCCTGCAAGAAAATCAGCGTCTTGGACATTTCTTTCAGATTGTACTTTTTTGCCCACCGCGCATAGCCTTCGCTTTTGCCCTCGGAGAGCTTTGCCTGAATGTCCACCAACAGGTGGAACGGTTGCTCTTTCGGTGGCTGCTTCTGATGTGGGCAGTGTTCGGCATCTCCTGCAATGACCGCCTTGATTTCATCTTCACTGTATCCTGCTCCCAGTGTCCGAAAACGGATAAAGCGCTTCTGCCGTGTTCCTTTGACCGAAGTGTACTTTCCCCGTTTGATTTCGTAGCCCCGCTGTTCCAGCTTTTGAAGAAAGCCCTCGAAACTTGCAGGTTTCTCGCTCAGCAAGATGTTGTCGATTACGGCACACAGCTTATCACGATTGCTTTCTCTGGGAGGATAAAGAGTGCGCTTCTGCCGTTCTCGGTACGGCTTGATTTCAATAACAGACAGCTGATGTTCCAGACAGATCAAATCGCTCAACCGCTGCACGGCCAGCCCGGACAATAAAAAGTCCCGGAACTTCCGGGTGCTGTCCAGCGCAGTGGAGTTGTAGATAATGTGATTATGAATGTGTTCCCGGTCTGTGTGGGTGGCAATAATAAACGCATACTTGCCCTTGGTAAACCGCATGGCAAGTTCATAGCCCACCTTGTTGGCTTCTTCGGCGGTGATCTCACCGGGCTTGAACGACTGCCGAATCTGATAGGCGATCACATCACTTTTCTGCCTACGTCCAGTGGCAAGTTCATACTGCCGCTTGGACAGCATAAATTCTTCGTCCACCGTCAGAGGGCTGCACTCGTAGCTGCTGACAAGTTCACCCTGTTTGGTTTTCTCCGGGTTTTGTGCATAGTCTGTGCGGCTTTTCAAACAGGTCGCCACGGATTTTCCCTTATTTTTGTGCAGCGCAATCAAGCGTGTTGCGGCCATGCCCACCACCTCCCACAGTTTTATCCTTATATAATATGTAGCCCCACAGCTAAAGCCGTGGGGTGAAAATCAGAGGTCAGCCAGCCGGGAAAGAATCTCTCTGCCAATAACAATCAGCTCATCCAGCCGGGTGCGCAAGTCCTCCAGATCGGCGGCATAGACCTGACCGTTTTCGTTGGCAGCTTTGGTATACTGGTTGAGATTGTTGCTGCACATTTGCAGGAGATAGGCCATGCGCCGCAACTCTGGCAAATCCAAACGCAGGCAGTAACCGTCCAGAGCCATTTTTCGCAGATAAGAGCCAATGCTCAAAATACCGCTGGATTCCATCTTGCTCCAGATCCGTTCCAGTTCCTGCTTGCTGACACGGAAATGCAACTGCTGGTCGCGGAGGCCATTCATCGAGCATCACCATCCTTGTCCAGATAGCTTTTGAACGGCTTGATGGGCTCTACCTTATCAGACTTTTCTTCCAGAGCCGCCAGCACCGAGGAACGGCGAGGTTCCTCATCCTGTTCCGGCTCGTGGCTTTTTTCATCCATATCCAACTGTGCGTTCAGCTCCGCAAGGCGAGCTGACTTTTCAGCCAGCTCTTCTTCCTGCGGGAACGGCTTTTCCACTTCAATCTGTGCCGCCGCCTGCTGCTGTTTAAGCGTGGCCAGTTCGTTTTCGACGGAACTAATGCGTTCTGGGAAATTGTTCAAAGAATTGTCCAGACGGATGATGCAGCCAAGAGGGTCTTTGCCCAGTGCTACCGGATATTTCCGCTGACCTTTCAAAAGAGCCTGATATTCGCTGTGATAGGTGTCGAAACGCAAGGACAGTTCAAAACCGCGATAGCTGCCGATCACTTTTTCCTCACTGTTAGGCAGTTCGGAGCAAGCGAGGAGAAGCCGTTCGCCAGCGGTCTTTTTCTCATCGTAGGTCACACCCTTGATGGTAATGCCGCAGAAGCCCTCTTTCTCCTGCGGATGGGCGGTAGCAAGTTCTGCATCCAATTTCACTCCGGCAAGATAGGCGTTCGTTTCCTGAATGTCAGCTGGGAATTTTGTGAGCAGCTTATCCTCCAAACGGAACTTCTGGCTCTGATGATCGGCTTTCAGAACTTTCAGCTTTGCGACCTGCACATCGAGATCCATCTTCTCTTTAATCAACGGATTTCCTGCGCACAATGCCTTAATTTCCGCATAGGACAATGCCTGTTCATCCACATCATCGCAGGAGCGAACTGGGGATTTTGAGGTCATGATTTGGCTGATGAATCGCTGTTTATTCTCAAGAGTCTGAAACAAGTAGCTGTCAAATGTCCCCTCTGTGACGTAGTTGAACACCTTGACTTCCTTGTTCATGTTTCCCTGCCGAATGATGCGGCCATTGCGCTGGGTCATGTCGCTTGGCTTCCATCCAACATCCAAGTGATGCACTGCCACAAGCCGCGATTGCACGTTCGTCCCGGCTCCCATTTTTGCAGTGCTGCCGAGCAGAATCCGCACATCGCCGGAGCGCACTTTGGAGAACAATGCGGCCTTTTTGGCTTCGGTGTCGGCGTTGTGGATGAACTCAATTTCGTTTTCCGGCACCCCGGCGGCGACCAATTTCTTGCGAACATCATCGTAGACATTGAAGTTGCCATCATTTTTCGGTGTCGAAAGGTCGCAGAACAAAAGCTGTGTCAACTTTTGCTCCTTGCCATCTTCCCAGATTTGTAGCACATTCCGAACACAAGTGTTCAGTTTGCTGTTGGGGTCATCCGGCAGAATGGGGTTCATCAGGCGGACATCCAGACCGATCTTTCGGCCATCGTTGGTGACGCACAGCATATTGTCCTCGGACGCATCCACTGCGCCGGAGTGGATTTTTGCAGCACGTTTGCTCAGTTCCTGCACCATTTCTTTCTGAATCTCGGACGGTTTCGCCACCACAGTTTCAAACTTTGCATCCGGCACAGGCAGATGAAGTTGGTCGGAGGTCTTGATGTCAGCAACTTCTTTGAACATCGACATCAGTTCCGGGAGATTGAAAAACTTTGCAAAACGCGTTCTCGCCCGATAGCCCGTACCCTCCGGGGC
>CABQGZ010000389.1 GCA_902463835.1 uncultured Lachnospiraceae bacterium | reverse complement strand
GTCCTTAGGCCGGTTCACACCTGCCAGATGGACCACGAAATCCGCTTTTTGGCAGTAGTCCGCCAAGGCTTCTTCCGAAGTATCCCGCATACATAAAAGAATCTCATCAACTTGCAGCGCAGGTCGGGTTCTATCTCTGCGGTCCTTGATTGTGAAAAGGCGCTGGGTCAGATTTTTTCCCACAAATCCGTCTGCGCCGGTGATCAGTACGTTCATCAGCAACTCCCTCCGAACAGCTTCAGCTTCCGCAGAAGCCGTTTCATTTCCTCCACATCCAGACGCTGGGTGTTATGGGAGGTGTACTGCTCAATTCTGCCAAATTCCGGGTTTCCCTTGCTGAAATAGTTATCATAGTTCAGGTCCCGGTTATCCGCCGGAATGCGGAAAAAGCCCGGTAGGTCCTCCGCCCGAAGCATCTCCTCTGCGGTGACCAGCACCTCATAGAGCTTCTCGCCGTGGCGGGTGCCGATGGTGGTCACGCCGGAATCCGCGCCTTTCAGCTCCAGCACCGCCTGGGCCAGTGTCTCAATGGTGGCAGCCGGGGCCTTCTGCACGAACAGGTCCCCCTGTTCGCCATGCTCGAAGGCATACAGGACCAGGTCCACTGCGTCCTCCAGGGTCATCATGAACCGGGTCATGTCGGGGTTGGTGACGGTCAGTGGCTTGTCCTCGTCGATCTGCTGGCAGAACAGCGGAATAACGGAGCCCCGGGAGGCCATGACGTTGCCGTAGCGGGTCAGGCACAGCACCGGGTCCCCCGGCAGCATCTGCCGGGAGCGGGCGATGACGTTCTTCTCCATAACGGCCTTGGTCATACCCATGGCGTTGATGGGATAGGCCGCCTTGTCCGTGGACAGGAACACGGCCTTTTTCACGCCGTTTTTCACGCAAGCGCTTATCACGTTGTCGGAGCCGATGATATTGGTTTTCACCGCCTCCATCGGGTAGAACTCGCAGGAGGGCACCTGCTTCAGGGCGGCGGCGTGGAACACATAGTCCACCCCCCGGAAGGCAGAGACGATGGAGCGGTAGTCCCGCACATCGCCGATATAGAATTTGATCTTTCCGGCGTGCTGCGGCCAGCGCTCCTGACATGCGTGGCGCATATCGTCCTGCTTCTTCTCATCCCGGGAGAGGATGCGGATTTCTGCAATGTCGGTGGTCAGAAACCGGTCCAGCACCGCATGGCCAAACGAGCCCGTCCCGCCGGTGATCAATAAAACGGTATTTGCTAAATTCATTTTCAAGGCACTTCCCATCCATTATCAGACTGCGTCCCTGCGCAGATCAATCTCTGCAATACAGATCCCTTGTGTATATTTTATCCTTTACATCGCCGAGTTCCTCGTCATACCGGTTCGCCAAGATGACATCACACATTTCCTTGAATTCCGCCAGGCTACGGATCACACGGCTGCCCTCGAAGGTATCTGCGCACAGGGAGGGCTCATAAATCACAATTGCGGCGCCTTTCATGCGCAGCCGCTTCATGATATCCTGGACGGAGCTTTCCCGGAAATTGTCGGAGTTGGATTTCATCGTGAGCCTGTAAACGCCTATTATGCGGGGCGCCTTTTGCACGATCTGATTTACGATAAAGTCCTTCCGCGTATCGTTGGATTCCACGATCGCAGAAATGAGATTCTGGGGAATGTCATGATAATTCGCCAGAAGCTGCTTTGTGTCCTTGGGTAGACAGTAGCCGCCATAGCCAAAGGAGGGGTTGTTATAGTAATTCCCGATGCGCGGATCCAGGCAAACGCCCTCGATAATGGATTGGGTGTCCAGACTGCGGACCGCCGCATAGGTATCAAGCTCATTGAAGAAGCTCACGCGCAGCGCCAGAAATGTGTTGGAAAAGAGCTTGACGGCCTCTGCCTCAGTGGGATTCATGCAGCGGACAGGGATATTCTCCCTGAGGGCGCCTGCCTGAAGGGCTTCGGCAAACCGCTTTGCGGCGATGTGCATCTCCGCGCATCCCGCCGGAACGCCTAAGATGATGCGGCTGGGATACAGGTTGTCATAAAGCGCCCTTCCTTCGCGCAGGAATTCAGGGCTGAACAGTATCCGGTCATAGCCGTATTTTCTGCGCATGGCCTCTGTAAAGCCCACCGGCACTGTGGATTTGATAACGATCACGGCGCCTTGGCCTTGCGCGGCGACCTGCTGGATAACGCTTTCCACAATGGAGGTGTCAAAGGAACCCTTCCGGCTGTCATAATTTGTGGGAGTTGATATGATGACATAGTCCGCCTCCCGACAGGCGGACGCGCTGTCCGCAGTAGCCGTCAGGTTCAATTTTTTGGAGCCCAGAAAATCTTCCATTTCCCGGTCGGCAAACGGAGAGATTCTGCGGTTTACCAGCTCGATTCTTTCCGCAGCAACGTCCACCGCTGTGACTTCGTTATGCTGCGACAGCAGAACTGCCAGCGAGAGCCCCACATACCCAATTCCTACAACTGTTATTTTCATGTCGGTGCGATATCCTTTCTGTTGTGCCGAAAAAGCAGGGCTACCAGGCGTGGATCAGATTTTGAGCAATTCTCCCATGGACTGACCATTGATCCGGCACTGTGAAACATCAAATCCGCCTGCAGGGGTAAATGTCATTTCTCCGAAAAACGGTTTTCCATCAACATCGTATAAGTCCACCCGCACAAACTTGAAATCCTTTGACAGGATCCTGGCAGCTTCTGCCATACGATTCAGGGATTCCGGCGCCGGGGGCGTCATGTCAAAGGACTGATAGCTGCGCTTGCCGGTTGTTCCGATCATGTTCCAATTCAGGTCAAAGAAAGCTGCCTGCATATGCTCCGAACCGCGCCCGGTCATATACAGGATCGCCAGCGGCTCGCCGTTGAAGCAATAAAACTTATAATCCTCCGGCAGAGCGCCATCGGCTGTGCCAAGGTATTTTTCCGCAAGCAGTTTCTTTGGCACGCCCTTATACTGCATTTCAGAATACCCAAGATGGTATTTCTTCCGGCTCCACCGACTCAACGTTTTAACGGCATCCTCCTGCTTCAATTTTTTCTTGTCTGCGCAGATCAGATTAAACCCGCAGCCGAAATTCCATTTCAGCGCAAAGGCCTCCGGCAGCGTATCCCACACGATGTCCTCGGCACGGTCATATGCGGCCAGAAGGGGGATCAACATATCCCGCAGCCCCTTGGCCTCCACATATGACCGCACCGCATACTTGTCTGCGCACTGACGGATCTTTGGATCGGAGCCGTAGCTGTCCAGCTTCAGCTTCAGTATTTTTTCGTTCAGGGTCTGTGGATTCTTCCAATTGATCCGTCTGTGGAACTTGAAGAAAAACACAACCTCCGTATTTAGCTTCGGGGATAGACTGGTCAATGCACTGCGGAATATATCGGATAACATCACGTCAGCCCCTTATGTAAAAATCAGATTTTCTTTCTGTGCAAGCCGTGCACAATTTCCTCAGCCAGAGGATTTCCTGTCAGCTTCCAGAAGGCGGCTGTCAGTCCGCAGCCTGCAAGAACGCCAAGGCCTATCTCTGCCAGCAGCACGGCGATAACCGGCTGACTGGCCAAAAGCATCGCGGTTCCCCGCACAACGGCGAAGATCACCACGCCGATCCCTATATACGGCAGGCACCTGAAAAGGTCCCTGGCAACGGAAAATTCCGCCTGAGCACATCGGATCTGGATCAGGCAGGCGGCAAGCTCTGCGGCCAATGTGCCGATGGCTGCGCCCATCGCGCCGCTTTTGGGGATCAACAGCAGATTGACCACCAGATTGATCCCGGCCCCGACCATCACGGAGGAAATATAGTATTTTTCTTTTTTGCAGGGGATCAGATATTGATAGCGGATGGTAAAGGAGATGGTTTTGATCAGAATCACGGAGGATAAGACCTGTGTCAGCGAAACACAGGGGGAGTAGCCCGGGCCAAAGAAAAACGGAACAAATTCCCGGGCAATGGCGGCGATTCCGAAGGCAACGTAGCACGCAAAGGCAAAGGTCGTCTGAAGCGACCGGGAGAAAAGCCTTCTGTATTCTTCCATCCGGTTCTCTGAAACCAGACTGGAAAAGCGCGGCAGTATCACCGTGCTGAACCCGCTGATGATGCCCATGGGAATATTTATAATTTTGTCGGCGCTGTAATAGTATCCGCTGTTCTCATAATCGCTGATAATACCCAACATGGTTTTGTCCATAATGTGATAGATGGACATGGCTGCAATGGGGATAAACAGGACAATGTTGGGCTTTATGTGGCAGAGGATTTCCCGGGCCGGCACCCTTGTGAAAGCCACCATTTGCGGGACCCGGCTCCACAGAAGCGCA
>CABQGZ010000388.1 GCA_902463835.1 uncultured Lachnospiraceae bacterium | reverse complement strand
GATTAAATTCCACAGAGGGGTGGAATTTAAATTTGCAATTGAGATCAGATGTAAAAGTTGAAAGATTTTCCACAAAACTATTGACGTCCCGCTCAAATCATGCTATCATGTCATAGTATGCCGCACAGTGAGGTTACAAGTCTGCCCAATGGCAGCACCGAAGCTGGCGAGTAATGATAATAGGAGGTGCCATATGTACGCAATTATAGCAACAGGTGGTAAACAGTACAAAGTATCCGAAGGCGATATCATTACCATTGAAAAGCTTGGTGTTGAAGCTGGAGAGAAAGTTACTTTCGATAACGTGATCGCAGTCAGCGACGGTTCTTTAAAGGTTGGAGCCGATGCAGCGAACGCAACTGTTGAAGCTTCTGTAGTGAAGAACGGCAGAGGCAAAAAGGTTATCGTTTACAAGTACAAGAGAAAAACCGGCTATCACAAGAAGAACGGCCACAGACAGGCGTTCACCCAGGTTAAGATCGATAAGATTAATGGCTAATCGATAGGAATTGTTATGACAACGATAACGATTTACAGAGATCAGGACCAATACCTTGGATTTGACAGTATGGGACATGCCGGTTACGGCGAAGAAGGAGAGGACATTGTGTGTGCAGGCATCTCAGCACTGGTACAGAATGCCGTGAACTCCATCGAAGCCCTCACCCAGGATATGTTTGATGTCAATGCGAATGAAGAAGCAGGATTGATATCCTTTCGGTTTCGCAGGACTCCATCCCACGATTCCGAAGTATTGATCAATTCACTGGTTTTAGGCTTACAGGGAATACAAAATTTTTATGGAAACGAATATATTTCACTTATATTCAAGGAGGTGTAAGAACATGTTGAATATGAACCTTCAATTTTTTGCTCATAAAAAGGGTGTTGGTTCTACCAAGAACGGCAGAGACTCCGAATCTAAGAGATTAGGTGCGAAAAGAGCTGACGGACAGTTCGTGAAGGCTGGAAATATCTTATACAGACAGCGTGGAACCAAGATTCATCCAGGCGTGAACGTAGGACTCGGCGGAGATGATACATTATTCGCATTGGTTGACGGTGTACTGAGATTCGAAAGAAAAGGAAGAGACAAGAAGCAGGCTTCCGTATATCCAGTAGCAAGCAACGAATAAGAAGACTTGATAGACTCGGCAGTTTTGGCCGGGTCTATTGTATTTTTAGCTGACAGGAGACGGAGCGATATGTCTCCGTGAAAGAGGTAGAAAATAATGTTTGCAGACAGTGCAAAGATCATTATAAAATCAGGAAAAGGCGGAGACGGACACGTATCCTTCCGCCGGGAGAAATATGTGCCAAACGGCGGCCCCGACGGTGGGGACGGCGGCAATGGGGGCAGTATCATTTTTCAGGTGGACGAAGGACTGAACACGCTGACAGACTTCCGCCACAAGCGCAAATATGTGGCGGAAAGCGGAGAAGAGGGCGGAAAGCGCAACTGCCATGGAAAGAACGGTGAGGATCTTGTGATCAAGGTTCCAGCCGGCACCATCATTCGGGAGGCTTCTTCAGACAAAGTCATTGCGGACATGTCCGGTGACAACACGCGCCAGGTGATCTTAAAGGGCGGACGGGGTGGCCAGGGGAATCAGCATTATGCCACAGCCACCATGCAGGCGCCAAAATACGCCCAGCCGGGACAGGCAGCCATCGAGCTGGAGGTTCGGCTGGAACTGAAGGTGATCGCAGATGTGGGGCTGGTAGGCTTTCCAAATGTGGGGAAATCCACCTTCCTCTCCAGAGTTACCAACGCAAGACCGAAGATTGCCAATTATCATTTTACCACCTTGAATCCCAATCTTGGTGTGGTGGACTTAAGCGAGGGGCAGGGCTTTGTGATTGCAGATATCCCGGGATTGATCGAAGGTGCATCCGAGGGTGTTGGCCTTGGCCATGAGTTTTTAAAGCACATTGAGCGCACCAAGGTGATGATCCACATGGTGGACGCCGCCTCCACGGAGGGCCGGGATCCCATTGCGGACATCTACGCCATCAACCGGGAGCTTGAGGCCTATAATCCGCAGCTTCTTGCGAAGCCACAGGTCATTGCGGCCAATAAGATTGATGCTATTTATGAAGAATCGGAAAGTGCCATTCAGAAGCTGAAGGACGAGTTCGAGCCCCAGGGAATCCGGGTGATCCCCATTTCCGCAGTCAGCGGAAAGAACTTAAAGGAGCTTCTGTACCACGTAAATGATTTGCTTCAGTCTGTGGATGATGCGCCTGTGATCTTTGAGCAGGAGTATTTTCCGGAACTCTCCGTATTTTCAGATGAGCCCTACTCGGTGGAATATGACCAGGCGAGCGATGTCTATGTGGTGGAAGGCCCGCGCATTGAAAAGATGCTTGGTTACACGAATATTGACTCGGAGAAAGGCTTCCTGTTTTTCCAAAGATTCTTAAAGGAGCAGGGCATTTTAGAAGAACTGGAGCAGGCAGGCATCACAGAGGGAGACACCGTCCGCATGTATGGACTGGAATTCGACTACTACAAAGAGTAATTGTGACGTTAGGCACAATTACTCGCTACCCAAACGCAGCAAAGCCAAGTTCGGGTTTCTCAAAGAAAAGGAGATTAAAATGACAAGCAAACAACGTGCATACTTAAAGAGTCTGGCCAGCAATATCACCCCAATTTTCCAGGTGGGCAAGGCCAGTCTCACACCGGAGATGGTGACAGCAGTGGATGAAGCATTGGAAAAACGTGAGCTGATCAAGCTGTCCGTACTAAAAAATTGTTTCGACGATCCCGGTGAGATCGCTGCTACGCTGGCAGAACGCACACGCTCCGCTGTGGTTCATGTCATCGGAAAAAAGATTGTATTATACCGTCCTTCCAAGAAGGATCCCAAAATTCAGCTTCCCGGCTGACGGAGGTGTGTTTTCAGTGATGGAAAAACGCAGAAAAATAGGAATCATGGGCGGAACCTTCAATCCCATACATTACGGTCATCTGATGATCGCAGAAAATGCGGCGGAGCAGTACGGGCTTGATCTTGTGTTGTTCATGCCAAACGGTACCCCGCCCCATAAGCCGGACAAGAAGATTGTGGCGGCGTCCCACCGCATTGAGATGATACGCCTGGCCATCCAGGATAATCCGTCATTTCAATTATCATTGGATGAAGTGAACTCTGGGGAGACAAGCTACACCTACCGCACCCTGGAACGGCTGAAAGAGAAGGAGCCGGAAGATGATTTTTATTTTATCATGGGCGGAGATTCCCTCAAATACTTTGATACGTGGCGTTATCCGGAACGAATTTTAAGGACAGCTTATGTGCTGGCCGCCATCCGTGATAATGTGGAGGGCGCAGAATTTCAGGAATACATTGACCATTTGAATCATGACTATGAAGCGATGGGAGTATTCCCTTTAAACACGCCGAATTTTTCCGTATCTTCCAGCAAGATCAGAGATTTGATTCAGAATCAGAAGACAGTCAGGTATATGCTGCCGGAAAACGTAAGAGAATATATCATGGAACATCTGCTATACCGTAGTAACAGTTCAGCCATATCCAGAATAACGTGTGAATCATGCTCGCCTGTTACATAGGAAGTGAAAGGAAATGATAGAATGGAACGATTGGAAATTGAAAAATGCCTGAAAAAGAAATTGGACAAGGATCGTTTTCGTCACACCATGGGAG
Organism: uncultured Lachnospiraceae bacterium; assembly: GCA_902463835.1. Classification (GTDB taxonomy): domain Bacteria; phylum Bacillota; class Clostridia; order Lachnospirales; family Lachnospiraceae; genus 14-2. The sequence goes on along the minus strand of CABQGZ010000388.1, from coordinate 650 downwards.
TGATGTATACAGCTGCTGCCCTTGCCATGGCCCACGGCTGTGATCTGGACAAGGCAATTTATGCCGGTCTTCTTCACGATTGTGCCAAATGCATTCCAAACGATGAAAAACTGCACCAATGCATCAAATATGGCATAGAGATTACGCCTGCTGAACAGAAAAGTCCTTTTTTGCTGCACGCGAAATTAGGCGCCTTCTTTGCCAGAGAGAAATACGGTATAGCGGATCCGGAGATTCTGCACGCGATACAGGTGCATACCACAGGAGCTCCCGGCATGAATCTGCTGGACAAGATTATTTATATAGCGGATTATATGGAACCTAACCGTGATAAAGCGCCGGATCTATCGGAGGTTCGAGGTCTTGCCTTCCAGAATCTTGATGATGCTATGCTGTTGATTTTGGAACATACCCTGGCTTATCTGAGAGAAGGAAAGGGCGAGATTGATCCCATGACTATGCGAACCTATGAATACTTTGAATCACTTTAAATATAGGAGGAATTAAAATGACACCATCCAGAGAATTAGCAAAACTTGCATGTGCCGCACTGGAAGATAAGAAAGCAGAGGATATCCGCATTATCGATATCAGTGAAATTTCCGTGCTGGCAGATTTTTTTATCATTGCCAACGGTACAAACCCCAATC
>CABQGZ010000387.1 GCA_902463835.1 uncultured Lachnospiraceae bacterium | reverse complement strand
GGAGAACTGCGGCCAGTTCTCGGTCAACCTCAAGAAACCCGGCATTACCAAGGGGCAGCACTGGCACCATAGCAAGTGGGAATTCTTCATTGTTGTAGCCGGACACGGCCTGATCCGCGAAAGGAAACTGGACTCGGACGAAGTTCTGGAGTTCGAGGTCAGCGGCGAGCGGATCGAGGCGGTCCACATGCTGCCGGGCTACACCCACAGCATCACGAACCTCAGCGACACCGACGAGCTGGTGACGGTCATGTGGGCCAACGAGTGCTTCGACCCGCAGAACCCGGACACATTCTATGAGGAGGTCTGAAATGGAAAAGCTCAAGATGATGACGATCCTCGGCACGCGGCCGGAGATCATCCGTCTGTCCGCCACCATAAAGTGCTGTGACCGCTATTTCCATCAAATTCTCGTCCACACCGGGCAGAACTACGACTACGAGCTGAATCAGGTGTTCTTTGAGGATCTGGGGCTTCGTGCCCCGGACTATTATCTGAATGCCGCCGGGGCAAACCTCGGCGAGACGATCGGCGCGATCATTGCCAAGAGCTACGCCCTCATGCAGGAGGTCAAGCCGGACGCCGTGCTGGTGCTGGGCGATACCAATTCCTGCCTGTCCGTCATCGCCGCCAAGCGGCTGCACATTCCGATCTTCCACATGGAGGCCGGGAACCGCTGCTTTGACGAGTGCCTGCCGGAGGAGACGAACCGCCGCATTGTGGATGTGACCTCCGATGTGAACCTCTGCTACTCCGAGCACGCAAGGCGCTATCTGAACGCCGCGAGCGTTCCGAAGGAGCGCACCTTCGTGGTGGGCAGCCCCATGGCGGAGGTACTGCATCAGAATCTGCCGCAGATCGAGGCAAGCGACATTCACGCCCGGCTCGGCCTCGAAAAAGGCAAATACATTCTGCTCTCCGCCCACCGGGAGGAAAACATCGACACGGAGGAGAATTTCCGTTCGCTGTTCACAGCGGTAAACGCCATGGCGGCGCAATACGACCTGCCGGTGCTGTACTCCTGCCACCCGAGAAGCCGGAAACGATTGGAGGAAAGCGGATTCCAACTGGACAGGCGCGTCATTGCCCACAAGCCGCTGGGCTTCCACGATTACAACTGCCTGCAAATGAACGCTTTCTGCGTCGTGTCCGACAGCGGCACCCTGCCAGAGGAGTCGAGCTTCTACCTGTCGGTGGGCAAGCCGTTTCCGGCGGTGTGCATCCGCACCTCCACCGAGCGCCCGGAGGCGCTGGACAAGGGCTGCTTTGTTCTGTCTGGCATCCATACGGAGCAGCTGCTGCAGTCCATTGACTTGGCAGTGCAGATGCAGCAAAACGGCGAATTCGGCGCACCTGTCCCCGACTATACCGCCGAGAATGTATCTGTGAAGGTCGCGCGGATCATCCAGAGCTATACCGGCATCGTGGATCGTTTTGTGTGGAGGAAGTAATGAACCGATTAAACCCAACATCCTTCTTCGGCGAATCGATTCTGCAAATATGAATGAGAACCAAAAATCACAGAAAGACACAGCACGGGCAGAAGTGTCGCTTTGGAGCATTGTCGGGCTTTTGCTGCGCAAAATCCATTGGCTGATTGCCGCAGGACTGGCATTCGGTATAGGCGTATACCTTGTACTATCGCTCCTTGTCACACCGACCTTTGAATCACGCGTCACATTTTATGTGTACAACAATTCTGGCGGTGCATCGCAGTCCGGGTCAATCGACAAGAGCGACTTACAGGCGGCCGAAAGCCTTGCAACGACTTATTCAAAAATATTGGAGAGCAATTCTGTCTTAAATGCGGTGCTGAGTGATTTGAATAGCACTCTGACAAGAAAAGAGCTCGCGCAAATGGTTGATGTAGCAGTCGTTACGAACACCCAGCTCCTCGAAGTGGTAATCACCTCGCCAGATGCAAATTTCGCTTGTAAAGTGGCAGAATCCTTTGCCAGTGTAGCACCGGCTGAAATTGTTCGCATTACGAAAGCGGGCGGAGTTGAGGTTGTAGACCATCCGGAGGTTGCAACGGAACAAGCTTCTCCACGGACGGCGTTTGATACCGCAATCGCAGTTGTGGTTGGCGTGATTATTGCTGCTGTGATCATTATCCTGAAAACACTCTCCGACACAACGATTTATCTGCCGGAAGATATTGAGAAATTGGTTGGTGTTGCCGTTATCGGACAGATTCCGGAAATTGAAGGCACGGAGAAAAACTATAAATACTGGGAACTCGCGAATGGAGGAACGATTAGCTATGAAACGAACGACTATGCGGCAAAACATGAAGAACAAAAGTGAGATTATTGCAAGCAACCGGAAACGCCTCCTGAATAACGATACCCCATTTGCTATTCGCGAGGCGTATGTCAAGTTGAGAACAGGTCTCATGTTTTGTATGACGAAGGATAGGGACAGAGCCTGTAAGACCATTGCTGTCACCAGCGCAAATCCTTCAGAAGGCAAAAGCCTGACCGCAGCCAATATTGCGATCAGCTACGCTATGCTCGGTAAAAAGACCCTTTTGATTGATGCCGATTTGAGAAAGCCGACGCAAAGAAGACTCTGGAAATTGGATGTCTCATCCGGCCTTTGTGATTTCATTGCGGGCATATGGAAATTGGAACTGGTAAAGGTAAAGGAGCTTCCGTTATGGATCGTTGGCGCCGGAACCATACCACCGAACCCATCCGAATTGCTTTCTTCAGATAGAATGAAGAGCTTTGTTGCAGAAATTGCCACGAGGTACGACTATGTCATTATTGACACGCCGCCGATCAATACAGTTGCCGATGCACAGATTCTTTCTGCATTCGTAGATGGTGTGCTGATCGTAGCAAAGTCTGGAACTACGACATCGGATGAGCTACGAGCTGCTGTCGATGCCGTTGAACGGGCAGAGGGAAATTTGTGCGGCGTAGTACTAAACGATTTGAATATGAAGTCTATGCGCTACTCCTATAAGTATAAGTACGGCGGTAAATATGGAGATAAGTATGGATATAAGTATTCCTATGCAGACCCGTATGAAAGAAGATAGTTCTATGATTGACTTATCTTTGGATTATCACGCACATATTTTGCCAGGGTGCGACCACGGCAGCAGCAGTGTAGATATGTCGCTCAAACAGATGGATATGGCAAAGGAAGTGGGCATACAGACGATTTGTGCAACGCCCCATTTTTACCCACATAAAGAGAGCGTGTCGTCATTTATCGAAAGGCGGAGACAAACCGCAGACAACTTGTGGGCACAAATCCCGGCAGATGCTCCTCGTGTTTTGTTAGGAGCTGAGGTATTGATTTGCGATGGAATGGAACGGTTGAACGGTCTTCGTGAACTCTGCCTTGAAGGAACAAATGAGCTCCTGCTGGAGATGCCGTTTTATCGTTGGCCGGCTCCTATTTGGGATACATTGTATCGACTGAATGATTTGAGAGATATACAGATTGTGATCGCTCATGCGGATCGGTACCCACCGGAGGATATCCATCCATTGATTTCAGAAGGGATTCCGTTACAGCTGAATGCGGAATGCCTTCGGAAGCATTTGCATCGGAAACGTTACCTTGAGTGGATTCAAAAAGGTTATGTTTCTTATCTCGGCAGCGATATTCATGAGTTCGGGCCGGGCTACCATGACTTTGAAAAATGCAGGAAACTGCTATGCCGTTACCTTTAGAAGCGTAACTTGCATTTGAGCTTTCCTCAGATTGGAATGAAACTATGCAAAATACAGCAATCATCTATAATACCAATAAACTGCCTCATGTAAAAGCCTTGCCGGTGCTTGGCGGTTGCCTGTTGCTTTCTGCAGCAGTTTGTGTGGCACAGGTCCTTGGAAATTCGGTCATTCTGCTGTTATGCCTGCTTGGATATCTGGTGTTCACTGCATGGGCGTGTAACAAAGGCATCGTTTTCCCTGTTTTGCTGTATTTTCTCCCGTGGAGCCCTCTGCTCAAGATGTATAACGGCGGAATTTCATTTTTTACGATTGCGCTTCTATTATGCTGCGTGGTTTCCCTTCTGCAGAACAAAATGTCTTTGCGGCTTTACCAGATTATCCTTGCTGCGCTCCTTATGGTGCTGACATTAGTGACCAAGGCCATACAACATAACCCGATTGGAAATGACTATTTGTGTTTTCTCATTATGTTGTTGCTCTTTCCGTGTGTTATGCAAGGAAGCACAGAAAATATATCCTTCTATCGAATCACCATATTCTTTGCGTGCGGAATCATATCGGCAGCATTGACAGCACAGCAAATTGCAACATTTCCAAATATATCGCAATTTATCACCGTTGATTCGTACCTGAC
>CABQGZ010000386.1 GCA_902463835.1 uncultured Lachnospiraceae bacterium | reverse complement strand
CGACATTATATGTTGGTAAAATTATAGATAATTTTGGATTTTTTATTTCAAAATCATCCGCTATCTCGAATTCTTGTCCTTCACCAGCATATGCCGCATCCCTGAAAGTACCGTTATCAACGAGTTCTCCACTCAGAGCAATCGATGCATCCGGAGATTTGCTTTCAACTGTTTGTTTCATTGTTAGGATACTTTTAATAACCGACCTCTTTCCGCTGCTATTGGTTGCACAAAGTATGGTGAGAGGAGCAATTTCCACACTGCTTTCATCTTTGAAGCACTTGTACTTATTAATTGTTACTGTTTTCAGCATATTTTCCTCCAACTATTTTAGAAGTTCCTGTCTCACATCAACTGCTTCTTGAATGTCATCTACACATTCTTCCAACTCTTTCCGAATAGTATGCTCCCAAAAGCGCAGAACAATCCAGCCTTGCTCAACAAGAGCTGCTGTAACTTCTCGATCTCGCTTCATGTTTCTCTCAATTTTGGGTATCCAGTAGTTTTGATTCGACTTGATTCGAGATTTTCTGTTTTCCCAGTCATAGCCATGCCAAAAATCGGAATCGCAAAACACGGCAATTCGATATTTTGTGATTACTATATCCGGTTTTCCTATTAAGCCTTTATAGTTTTTTCGGTATCGTATGCCTCTCTGCCATAGAGCTTTCCGCAGCGCAAGTTCTATTGTTGTATCCTTGCTTCGGATTGCTCTCATATTTTTCTTTCTCTGTTCAGGTGTTAAATCATCCATAAATCAGGTCGAAGAATCGTCCTCCTGAACATCATAATAAATCAAGTTGTTTGGCAGCTTAATGTTGGGAACCCACAGCTCCTGTCCACCCCAGCCTTTTTTGCCAGTGACCTTATACATTGTCAGCACTGTCGATGCCGTATACTGGCCGCCCAATGCCCAATCATTCGGCGACAGCAATGCGCCCGTTCCTTGAGCAACATCTCTATTTCTGCGGACAATCAGCATTCCCTGTGCATTAGGCTTTTCAGACAGCATCATCTCAAGAATAGAGATAAAAGCTGTCACTCTAAAATCGTCATCGGATTCAATGTGAGAAAGAATCTCCTTCATTATGCGAAGGCTGGTCTGATAAACAGGTTCATCTTCTGTAAAGGGAGCCAGCAGCTTATCAAGCTGTTCAATCGTGTTATTGCCGGGATAGAATGGATAATAGTTGGTTCCACCGGAAATAGCCGCAACGTGCCGTTCGTCCAACACATTGCTGCGAGTCGGTTTCAGCCCGCTCGGATAGTAAATTTTTATATGTTCGGTTCCACTCTCTACCTGTGCAATTAACGCATTGTTCGTTGCATTGATATCAGAGAACAGCTTATAAAGTGGTTCATCAATGTAGACCATCATCAATCCCGGATCGCGGTCATACCCGAACATCCGGCTGTGCTGCCACATTGTATCGGCCTGCGGCTTTTTGGCTGTTCTCGTGTAGTAGATTGTGTGCAGGGAAGGGAAAGTTACACCTCTACCGAGCGTGTTTCCACCAATGACTATATTGCTTCCTGTGGAATACTGCTCGCTGGCGATGCTGTTCTTTCCATTCATAATAAGAATTTTAACGGCATCGGTTAACAGTAACTCTTTGGCTTTTCCATAAGCATCATCTCCGGATGCCTTTCGGTACTTTACGGGGGCAAGGGAATCATATACTGCCGAAAATTCTATTTTGAAATCGTTGTCGATATTATCTTTGCACCATTGAAGCTCTTTAGAAACCTCTCGCGCAAAGAGATCGTGAGATGCCTGACGGACACTCGGATGTACTAAGCAGTTTGAGACGTTCCCTCCGGCCAATTCAATCAGAGCAGACACAGCCAAATGTCGCAATACCACATCATGCGCCGGGGTTTTGAGTGTTTCCAGATAGGTGATGCAGTCCGGTTTAGGCTTTGCGAAAAAGAAATTACCGCCCAAGTAGCCGTTACCCGGTGCAAAATAATAAGTAAAGTATGGATGCCAGCCGGACACTTGTGTCTGAAGCAGGATAGCCTGCGGCGTTCCAGTGACCTGAAGATAGATACTGCTCGACGCTCCGTTTTTAATGCTGTCCAAATATCTATTTATCGAGGATTGTCGATTTCTGTTTATCAGCGTATTTAACGATGCCGCATCAGCCTCATCGTCCACAATAAACAGGGGATTGCCTTTCATAAATCCAGTCGATGCAAACACGTTTGCCCATAACCGCAGGATACGGCTGTTCTTTTTAAGCACGATAATAGCCGGTTTCATCAAAGAGTTTTGGATGAACAACCCGGAATCATTCTCTCCGCAGATACAATACCCTGACAGATCGTTCTTCACACGTTCAAGTGTTTGCTGCTGAAGCACAACATTATCTGTGGTAAGCAATACGAAAGCCGGAAAACCCATATCGGTTGCTTTGGTAATAATTCCAAACATCTGCCCTGTCTTGCCGGATTGGACATCGCCGAACAAAAGGCCGATGCGATGTTCACAGAAATTAAAATCTTGAATATACTTGTCGCCGATCTCCGCTGCTGTCTGCTCAATTGAATGTGCTAAGTCAATATTTCCACGATCTGCTATTGTTTTTAGATAAGTTTTCAAGTAATTCATTCTCGCTCATCCTCCAGCCCTTCTTTGAATGACAGGAGCCATACGTCAAAGGTACTGCCATCTTCATGGATTTGGCAGTCGGTTTTTGTCAAAAGAAGAGAATTGCAGCCATACTCATCCAGCATTTCTTTCGTTATCATGCCCTGACGGTCATGATCTGAACTGGTATTGTTTACTGGAGTCACAAGCCCCGCTGCGGCCAATCGGCCTTTTAGCCATCGGCCCAAAATAAGTTCATCTCCGACTGCACTGAACTGTTTATTGTTTTGACTGGTTGTATGGCACTTAAATGTGTAACCATCATCAGTTATTACAACAAACGGAACATTTTTCTGCGGATAACCGTACTTGGGTGTACCATCCGGCTCACAGCGAACAGCGGCAGAAACCGTAAACTGCGTTTCATACCAATCCCTAGGCTTTCGTGCGCTTCTAGGGGCGGCATAGCATACATTCAGATTAGACTTCGTATAATGCTTGTTATCGTCCATCATCCGCTCATCATATGCTGGAACTTTGACTGGCAGCGGAAAGCGAACGGCTGTTGCATGACTTTCGTAATAGTGCAAGTCCGCCTGCGGAATTTGTGAAACGGTGTCTACACCTGTCAGCGAAACGTTCAATTCTCGAACAAGCCGCATATCCGTCACATTAGCAATGTTGTCGGAGCATCTGGTGTTTAGATTCTGAATAAGCTCCTTCGTATCCTGCAATACTTGTGGTTCTTCAACGAGAACTGCTGTTTCGTACTGCCGTAGATTGGCCGCTTCGGGCTTGATAACACCAAAATTGGCAGAGCCAATAATTGCCGAAACAGGAATCGTTTCGCGATTTTCAACAGCGGCTCTCTCTTTTGAGAACAGATAGACCTTGCCGTGATATTTGAAAGACTTCACTATGCGGACTTCGCCAACACCTGAGCGCATCCATTTTTCATTGAGGTGCATCGCAGTGCGGTATGCACTTTCCGGCATACCTTCAATATAGTACATTCCAATCGTGAGGACGATATGTGCAACGTGCAGCTCATCAGCCAAACGATCTATTTCTTCTAACGATGCTCTCGACACATAGCCCACAGCAATGTCTACTCTGTCTGCCTGCATAAGTTGCTCTCCAAAGCAGTCAGCAATCGTTCTCTGATGCTCGGTTGTTCTCAGTGGCAGGATATTTGAGTATAGCAGTTCCATATAGATATTCCTCCCGTGCAATATTCCCTCGAATATAACTAGTATAACATAATCGCTTCGGTTTTCAATCCAAATTACAGCAATCCGCACAAAAAAGAAGCATCCACTCTTTTAAGCGAATGCTTCCAATTCTTATACAGAGAAGTCCATATAGTAGGTTTCATCGTCCAGCTTATAGAAAGTGACATTTGTTCTTCCATAAGCTTCCAGATTGTTTCTGGTCACAAATGCCCCGTTTGGTAGGCCGAGCCGATTCCTGAAATATTCGCCCAGGTCGCTGTTGCGTTCCGGGGTTGTTATCGCCTTATCGTTTTGCTGTTCAACCCGAAGCGTAAGTTGTTTTCTATCATCAGTTATCGCTGTAAAGTGCAAGTAACTTGGTGGAAAGAATCCATTTGATGCGATAACCTTCGGAAGAGGGATATAGGCTTCATTCCGATCCCGGTTTGGCCGCTGACCCCAGTTTAATCCGGAACGGTTTCCAGGGCTTCCATTCCGCGTAATAAGGCTTAAAGTTACGGACTCATA
>CABQGZ010000385.1 GCA_902463835.1 uncultured Lachnospiraceae bacterium | reverse complement strand
GGTGTGGAAAATGAAGTTATTAAAATTACCAATGAATTACTGTGAAACGGCAGGAGAGAAACAGCCGATGCTGACTGCTTATCTCCAGGAGGAATCGGTGGAGCTGAAGAACAGCAGGAAACGAAAAGCGGTCATTGTCTGTCCGGGAGGCGGCTATGCGTTTTGCTCCGATCGTGAGGCGGAGGTGATCGCGCTTAATTTTATGGCCAAGGGGATCCAGGGATTTGTGCTGGATTACAGCGTAGCCACCGCTGTCTTTCCAAGCGCGCTGACAGAGCTTGCAGCTGCGGTGGCCACCGTGCGGACACATGCGGATGCGTGGAATGTGGACAAGGATCAGATCTTTGTGTGCGGCTTTTCCGCAGGCGGACATCTGGCGGCGTCCATAGGAACCTTGTGGCAGGAGGACTTCTTAAAGGAGCAGCTGCGAGAGCAGTTCGGGGAGGACAACACGCTGTGGAAGCCCAACGGAATGATTCTGTCGTATCCAGTGATCACCCTGGGGGCCTTCACTCATGAGGGCTCCAGGAATAATCTGCTGCGGGGGCAGATGACAGAGGAAATGATTGAGAAGCTGTCCTTAGAGAACCGTGTGACGGAGCATACTCCGCCGGCATTTCTGTGGCACACGGTTGCAGATAACGCTGTTCCGGTGGAGAATTCCCTGCAGTTTGCCATGGCGCTGCAGAGACAGGGAATCTCTTATGAGATGCATCTGTTTGAAAAAGGGTGTCATGGTCTTGCGCTCTGCAATTCAGAGACAGAAGCATCACCGGAAACGCTGGTTCCAGACAATGAGTGCTGGTTCGATATGGCGGTTCGCTGGCTGAAAAGGCAGTAATGTTCCAGGGACGGTTTGGCGAAGGGCGTGGGCGAAACAGCCAGTATCGTAGAAAAAGCTATTTGATTCAGACAAATATGGACATTGACATACCACCACATTGGTGGTATGTTTTTTATATACGCAAAAATGCGTATATACATGAAATTACTTATAATAGGATATGGTATTATGACGCTGAAAGAATTACGCGAATCAAGGGGATTGACAAGGAAAGAAGTGGCGGACAGAAGCGGTATCAGTCTGCGCTCCCTGCAGGATTATGAACAGGGACATAAAGAGATTGCCCATGCGAAGGGAGAGACGCTGTATCGTTTGGGGATAGCGTTGGGATGCTCCATGGAAGAATTGCTGAGCAGATATCTGTTGACCTATAAATCTGAGTATACGGCGGAAGGGAATCAGGAAGAAGCGGCAGAAACGAAAACGGAAACAGGACAGCTTCTGCCCCAGGAGCCGCCCCGGCTGACGCATTGCAAGATTGCGGACGGTTTGTCCAGGTGTGAGATACAGAAGTGTGTGATATATTCCAAAGAATACAATGTTTATGGCAGATGGGAATTCTTGGAGGATACCTGTAAGGTGGTATTTTGCCATGGAGGAAAGCTGATAGAGCTGCCTTTTGTGGCGGAATTTACGGAAAAGACATTGCCCTGGCTTGTGCAGGCAGCGGCAATGATGATAGAAGATGCGATTGCACAGGAGAAGCTGGAGGAGATATTTGCATCGTATGGAGGTGAGGATTGGGATGAGTGGTAAGGATATAGCCATGAATAAAATCAGATCAGAGAAATTAGTGGTAGGCGTTCTTGCCCATGTGGACGCCGGAAAAACTACGCTGGCGGAGGGACTTCTGTACTTGAGCGGGAAGCTTCGGAAGCTGGGGCGGGTGGATCATAAGGACGCCTTTCTTGACACCTATGAGCTGGAGCGCAGCCGGGGCATCACGATTTTCTCCAAGCAGGCTGAGCTGAATCTCGGAGATAAAAAGGTCACGCTGCTGGATACGCCGGGTCATGTGGATTTTTCCGCGGAGATGGAACGAACCCTGCAGGTGCTGGATTATGCGGTTCTGATCGTAAGCGGAGCCGACGGGGCGGAGGGCCATGTGCAGACGCTCTGGAAGCTGTTGAAACGGTATCAGATTCCCACCTTCCTCTTTGTCAATAAAATGGATCAGGAGGGAACGGATAAGCAGAGAATTCTGGAGGAGGTGCGTGGAAAGCTGTCGGAAAATTGTATGGATTTTGGAATCATTGACGGCACATGGAATCTGGAGGACCTTGCCCTGTGTGATGAGAAAGTGATGGAATACTATCTGGAACATGGAATGGTTACCAGAGAACAGATTATACAGCTGATCCGGGAGCGCAAGGTGTTCCCCTGCTATTTTGGTTCGGCACTGAAGCTTTGGGGCGTAGAGGAATTCATACAAGGCTTTGCCAAATATACGGAGTATCCGGAATATCCGAAGGATTTTGGAGCCAGGATATTCAAGATATCCCGGGATGCCCAGGGAAACCGACTGACCCACATGAAGATCACCGGCGGCGGGCTGAAAGTAAAGACGCTCCTTACCGGGCAGGCACAGTGGGAGGAGAAAGCTGACCAGATTCGAGTCTATTCCGGCGATGGCTATGAGCTGGTGCAGGAAGTATCGGCCGGAACAGTCTGCACCGTGACGGGGCTTACCAAGGCCTTCGCGGGGGAAGGTCTTGGGGCGGAGGCATCCGTGAATCTGCCTTTGCTGGAACCGGTGCTGTCCTACCGTGTGATCCCTCCGGAGGATTGCAATCTTCATACTCTTTTGCAGCAGCTGCGTCAGCTGGAGGAGGAAGAACCGCTGCTTCAGATTGTATGGAAGGAAGAGACGGAAGAGATTCATGCCAAGCTCATGGGGGAAGTGCAGATTGAAATCTTAAAGACCATGATAGAGGAACGGTTCCACGTGCAGGTGGAGTTCGGCAGCGGAAGCATTGTATATAAGGAAACGATTCTGGAGCTGGTGGAGGGAGTAGGCCATTTTGAACCTCTGCGCCACTATGCGGAGGTGCATCTTCTGCTGGAGCCGGGAGAGCTGGGCAGCGGTCTTGTGTTTGGAACGGCCTGCAGCGAGGATGTGCTGGACAAGAACTGGCAGCGGCTGATCCTGACTCACCTGGAGGAAAAGCAGCACAGGGGAGTGCTGACCGGATCGGAAATTACGGATATGAAGATTACGCTGGTGGCAGGCAGGGCTCATCCCAAGCACACCGAGGGCGGAGATTTTCGCCAGGCCACCTACCGGGCGGTGCGCCATGGTCTGAAGATGGGAAAGAGCTGTCTGTTGGAGCCAGTGTACGAGTATCGTCTGGAGGTGCCTGGGGAGCTGGTGGGCCGTGCCATGGCTGATATCCAGCGGATGCAGGGAACCTTCCGGGGGCCAGAGTTCGGGGCGGAGCAGGAGGATATGGCGGTCTTAACCGGTACGGCCCCTGTGGCAGCCATGCAGGGATATCCGGCGGAGGTCATCTCCTATACCCGTGGAAAAGGCAGATTGTTCTGCTCCCTGAAGGGCTATGAACCCTGCCATAATCAGGAGGAGGTTCTTGAGGCTGTGGGGTATGACTCGGAGCGTGATGTGGAGAATCCCACTGGCTCCGTGTTCTGTGCTCACGGCGCAGGCTTTGTGGTGGATTACAGCCAGGTCTATGACTATATGCATCTGGATGGGGTGCTGGCCAAAAAAGCAGGTGAACCGGAGACCTGGGAGAGCGGTGAAACACAGCGTGGGGCGGTCAATCGAAATGGCGACAGCAGAAGAGAGAGTAAGCCACAGAGCAGCTTCAACCCAGAGCTCCATGACGATAAGGAGCTGGATGCTATTTTCCGGAGAACCTACGGAGAGATTCGGCAGGAGCGGAAAGGTTGGGCCAGGAAGGTATCCTACCGGCAGAACCTGTCAAAAGAAGGCGGTGGCTCGGAGGACGGCAGCTGGCATACGAAGGGAAAATCCGGTTCCGCTGCCGATGAAAAAGAATACCTGCTGGTGGATGGCTACAACATCATTTTTGGCTGGGAGGAGCTGAACGATCTTGCCCGGCGCAGCATGGATGCCGCCCGCACCAGACTGATGGATATTCTCTGTAACTACCAAGGGTATCGGAAAAATGTCCTGATTCTTGTCTTCGACGCATACAAGGTGGAGGGCAACCCCGGATCCAGCCAGGAGTACCATAACATTCATGTGGTATATACAAAGGAGGCGGAGACCGCCGACCAGTACATCGAGAAGGTCACCCATGAGATCGGCAGAAAGCACAAGGTTACGGTGGCTACCTCGGACGCCTTAGAGCAGGTGATCATCCTGGGCCAGGGAGCCAGACGGATGTCCGCCAAGGGCCTGAAGGAAGAGGTAGAAGCGGCCAATATGGAGATACGCGGCGAGCTTGCCAGCCGCACTTCCACGGAGAAGAATTACCTGTTCCAGGAGCTGCCGGAGGATATGGCGGG
>CABQGZ010000384.1 GCA_902463835.1 uncultured Lachnospiraceae bacterium | reverse complement strand
AGCTTGGAGTCATTGCAGAGCAGCCGGGAACGACGGACGGCTGGGTAACAGATTCTATGTATGTTACGACAGGTGACGATCCTGCGGCGTGGTATATCGCAGTGACCTCCAATAATCCCGAATGGTGGTGTACGGATCTTGACATGTATATCGATCGAATTGAAATAACGAAGTGGGACGATGAGGGTGTGGTTGGGCGGCCGTGGTCCGGAAAGTTTGCGACAAAATATGCGGGCGGAAACGGTACGGAAAATGATCCATACCTGATTGAGACTCCGGAGCAGTTTGCAAGAATGATCGTAACAGCGGATGGCTCGTCTCATGACTATTACAAGCTTACAGCGGATATAAAGATCAATGATACGTCAAGATCTGATTGGATCAGGAATGCGAAGGACTGGATTATTACAAACACCAGATTCACCGGTTATTTTAATGGAAATGGTTATGTTGTTTCAGGGGTTTACTATCATATTGAGGATGGCTCGGTCATATACGCAGGATTGTTTCCGATCATAGGAGCGAATGCAGTGATAGAGAACGTCGGTGTGGTAGATTCCTATTTGTATAACAAAAGTGAAAATGGTGATGCAAATGCTGCCGCGATTGTTGGCTTTGTTGATGGTCTTAAGGATGAGGAGTATGCGCAGCGGGCAACGATCCGCAAGTGCTTTGCAGATGGTTCCGTAACTGTGGAGGCAAAATATGCCGGAGGAATTGTTGGCGGTGCGGCAGGCGCTGTGAATATGGAAAATTGTTACTATACCGGAACATTGTTGGGGGAAAAATATGGTTCGTTGATAGGGGATGGATGGAATCCAATATCGCAATTTCACACTATCAGCAATTGTTATGTATCTACGTCGAATGATGATCCGGTAGTGGGAAATGTTGGCCTTTTGCTGACCTACTATAATAGTGTTTACACGGATGGGAAAAATCCGAAAAGAACCGGAGTAACGAAATTACATCCTATCCTGATGCAGGGGGAACGTGCGAAGGAAAACATGGCAGGCTTTGATTTTGAAAGGGTATGGAAAACCGTAGAAGATGGGACACCAGTTCTGCGGGTGTTTGGTTCCGATGCATATTCTTCAAAACGTGCTGCTGAGAAAATAAAAATAGAGTTCGTAACAACGGGTGGATCGGAATGTGACGCTATTTATGGATATCCCAGAATCGAAGAAATGCCGGAGCTTCCGATGCCTACGAAAAGAGGATACCGTTTTGCAGGCTGGTATCACTCCCCAGAATTAGACCTGCCTTGTAGCTTGGAGGTCTTTCCGGATTATGATATATACCTGTATGCGAAATGGGAACCCCTTGGATTTATGGTTGATTTTGAAGGAACATACGATGCAGAGTATGACTATAATGACGGAGTAGAACATTATGCTCCGGGTGTAGCGGGGTACTCGTCAAAATTTGTCCACAAAAAATTAAAGTCCATGCATTGTGTGGGGACAGAGGAAGAAGGATCTGTATTCTTACTGTCCTACGAGAATAAACTGGAAGTTGGCGAAGAATATGAGATGAACTTCTGGGTATATACGGAGGATGAGGATATTTCCGGTGTAATGGAATTGGTACACACCAAATATCCGGATGTAAATGCAAGCGTTGTCGGTTATGAAGAAGGAATGGAATTTACTGGTATGAAGGAAAATCTCTGGAAACAGTATACGGTATCGTTTACAGCGAATGCTCCTTATATGCTTATCAGAACATCGAAAGGCGCGAATGTTTATTTTGATAATATAACCGTTTATCCTACCGGAGAAACAGGACAAACCGGTAATCTGGAAGGTATGCTGAGGAATGTCGCAAAGGCCGGTAAAAATATCGGTTTGATAGCTGGTATGCTGGGCGGCGCGGTTGTATTGGTGGGCGGCGGAACAGCTGTTGTAATCTTAATTTGTAAAAAGCGCAAAAAAGCAAGGAAGAGTGAATAGATCAATTGATGCAGGAGGTGCAAAAATGAAGGGACAGAACTACGAGAAGCCGGATATGGAGGTCATGGTATTTGGAGAGGATGACATCACGACGACTCTTACGCTCAGCGGCTCTGACGGCGGCGACGACGGCGATTTTGATTATAATAGAACAAGGTCAATGTGGTGGTAATTTTATGAATACAGTGGAGGGAAACAAGCATGAAGAATAAATTTTTTATGAAAAAAGCGGCCGCAGGGCTGCTGACGCTGACTCTGATCATTTCGATGGCATATGTCTTCCCGGGGAAGGTGATAGGCGTGCAGGCGGCGGGGACAAGCTATGCGGAAGCCATCGCAATCGACGCTTACAGAGAGGGAGAGACAACCGCGCCAAAACCATTGGATGAGGCGCACAGGGACTGGATCTTTGCCGGATGGTATGAGGATGCGGACTGCAGCCAGGCGGTTGTAGATAAGGCGAGTGCGGCCGGGACGAAATATGCCAGGTTTGTACCGGTTGACGTGCTGAGCGTCAAGTGTCAGGTTACAGAAGGTACGGTGTCTGATACGGATTCCTGCAGGCTTCGGGTTGTGTCTACGGTGGATAATCTGAACTATCGGAAGGTGGGCTTTGAATTCAAGATTGGCGAGCGGGAGGCCTTTGAGCACGATACCACGAAGGTATTCAAGAAGATTGTGGCGGGAGTCGGACACGATGCGTTTTCCCATTTGCCCCAGGAATTCCATGAGTCGTCCAATTATTTTTCCACCGTGACGATTACAAACATACCGAAAACAGGATTTCAGACAGGGATTCGCATCATTCCCTACTGGGTGACGGTGGATGGAACAAAGGTATACGGTGCAGGCAGATACGCCCGGGTGGAGGACTCCTATGAGAATATCGTCAATGTTCCGGTGAGACTGTACTCAGACAAGGAAGTGGCTGCAGGTTACCTTGAAGTGAGCTATGACAGCAGTAAGTTCACATATGTGAGCAGTGATGTAGGAACGGTATTTGAGGAGATGGAAGCGAGAGACGATTCTGCTAGAAGCAGTATCCGCTGTGTTGGGAATGCAGCGGATATTGGAAAGAACAAGAAGGCAGACGGAATGTATATCAATCTCAGATTCAAGGTTGTGGATATGAAGACACTGGGGGAGGAAGAAGCGTTCCGGGTGTCGGAGGAAAGATTCTGTGATACCAACGAGAAGTTTGTTTATGAGGACGACAGCGCTGCAAAATTTGATGTATTGGACGCGGTGCATAAGAACATGAATTAGAATGCCTGATCTTTTTGGAAACCATATGGAATTGTTTATCCAAAACAGACCGGAAAGCCCAGATCTGGACTTTTCGGTCTGTTTTGATGTGTGTGAAAACTAAGGCTTTGAAGGTATTTTGGGACGTTTGATGTGTCAAACGTCTGAGTAGCCCGGCAAAAGGGCCGGCCACTGCGCAAAAACCCCTTGCCGTACCCAGGAAAACCATGCTATAATAAGTTTCACAATACGAAATGGAGCACACAGATACATGGAAGAAAAAAACCCAATCCAGGTTGCAGACCGCCTTTTTGGCGCTCTGGAATTGCTGGCTGCCAGCGGCCCCATGGGCCTGATGGAGATCAGCAACAGCCTGCAGTTAAATAAAAGCACCGCTCACCGCATCTTAAATTCCCTGATCTATCTGGGCTACGTCAGGCAGAACAACCGAAATGAGAAATATGAGCTGTCCATGAAGATCGTCCAGCTGGCCAATCAGCGGATGGAGAAGCAGGATATCTTAGGGACGGTGCGCCCGTACCTGCAGAAGCTGATGGAGCTCACCAAAGAAACAGTACATTTCGTGGAGCGGGACGGCAACGAGGTGGTGTATATCGACAAGGTGGAATCCTTCGCCAATTCCATACAGATGGTGTCGCGCATCGGCAGCCGTCTGCCCATCTACTGCTCCGGCGTCGGGAAAGCCATTGCGGCCGGGCTGGAGGATCGGGAGGTGGAACAGATCTGGCAGACCAGTGATATTGTGAAGCGGACGCCGGGCACCATCACCGATTACCAGGTGTTCTTAGATACTTTGGCGGAAGTGCGTCGGCTTGGCTTTGCCATGGACCGGGAAGAGAATGAGACCGGTGTTCTCTGTATCGCTGCCAGCATTCAGGACTGCAGTGGGAAGTCACGGTACGCGTTCAGCATATCCGCCCCGGTGAGCCGCATGCATGAGAGCCGCATTGACCAGCTGGCGGAGTATGTGCTGGCTGCCAAAAAAGAGATGGAGCATGCACTGGGAATGTGAGGGAGCTGTTCAGCCATAGCCGACAAAAAAAGGGAGAATGGCTGAACCGGTGCCATGTGAAATAGGGAGGATATCATGATAGATAAAGAGATGATAAAAGCCA
>CABQGZ010000383.1 GCA_902463835.1 uncultured Lachnospiraceae bacterium | reverse complement strand
TGGATGCATATTTGGATGAAGATTATGCGGATGCCAGAGAAAAGTTTCGGACGTATATTGAAGAACATGGAATAACAAAGAAAGATGTGGATTTGTATATCAGAGCATATCCAATAAGCGTATTTAAATATTATTATGAAATGGGGTTATTTAATGTACTTACATAAAGAAGACAGGGAATTGCTCTATGACATTATTGTGACGGTTTCAGAAAGAAGCGGAATAGAAGAAACTATTATAGAAAAAGATTATTATGTAACATTAATCCTTCGGGAATTGGCGCGAAGCAATCCTGGGATTATTTTAAAGGCGGGACGTCTTTGTCGAAAGCATATCAGGTAATTGATCGATTTTCAGAAGATATTGACATAACATTTTGTGCGCATATAGGTGAGGCGAGAAGAAAAAAGTTGAAATACAACTTATTAACTTGTCGGGGCGGTGAGAGAACACCGGGCAAATATGGATATTAAAATTGCGCCGTCTGCAAGAACAGAAGTCGATATGATTGAAAAGGTAGAAGAAATCATAGAGACATCTTTTTATTTTAAGGATTATATGAATCTTACAATGAAATTATGTAGCGATAATATTGAATATAAAAAAGTAATTCAATGCTATTCAAAGGTTATGCGCGAGTTATTTTGAAAGAATCTATGAGCGCTATGGATGGGAATTCTTATGTATGGTACAGGGAGACAGCGATGGATTTTAAAAAACTTATGAATACAGCGGAATATGATTTCCTGCGGACGAATCCCAGGCTTGGAGAACGCATTATTCTCATGGGAATCGGCGGCAGCTATGCCTACGGGACGAACAATGAGACAAGCGACATTGATTTCCGTGGTATCACGTTGAATCTGCCGTCCGACCTTCTGGGGCTGACGGAATTCGAACAGTATGAGGATGACGACACAGACACGGTAATCTATTCTTTCAATAAAGTGATCCGTCTTTTGCTGGAATGCAACCCCAATGTCATCGAACTGCTGGGCCTGGATGAGGATCAATATCTGATTTGCACATCGCTGGGGCAGGAACTGCTGGACCAGAAGCACCTGTTTTTGACAAAGCGGGCCGCAAAATCATTTGGCGGGTATGCGAGCGCCCAGCTTCGGCGGCTGCAGAATGCCATCGCCAGGGATTCTACGCCCCAGCAGGAGCGGGAGCAGCACATCTATCATTCTGTAAAAAACGCGCTGGAGGATTTTCAACGGAAAAATGAGCTGTTCGACAAGGGGAGTATCCGCATTTACGTAGATGCTTCCCAGCGGCCGGAGTACGACACCGAAATATTTGTGGATGCCCAATATCAGCATCTGCCATCGCGGGATTATGAAAATATGTTTGGCGTCATGCACAATGTGGTCCGCGATTATGATAAGATCGGGAAACGCAACAAGAAGAAGGATGATAATCATTTAAACAAGCATGCCATGCATTTGATCCGTCTGTTTCTGATGGCCATTGATATTCTGGAAAAAGGAGAGATACGGACGCACCGGACAGACGACCTGGAGCTGCTCAAGAGTATCCGGCGCGGGGATTTCCAACGGGCGGACAAGACATTTTCAAAGGAATTCTATGACATCCTCTCCGATTATGAGAAGAGACTGGAGCGGGCAGTCAGGAATACGCGCTTGCCGGACAACCCGGATATGGAAAAGGTGGAACAATTTGTGGAGCATGTGAACAGAAAAGCGATAGAAGGTGAATTCAGTGAGGAATATTGAGAAAGAGATTGCAGACAAGCTATCCGAGATAGAGCGGCAGGAGCATGTGAAGATTCTCTATGCGGTAGAATCGGGCAGCAGGGCATGGGGCGTTGAATCGCCCGACAGCGATTATGATGTGCGGTTTGTGTATGTGAGATCCGCGGAGGATTATCTGAGCCTCCGGGAGACGAAGGACGTGATCGAATGGCAGCTGGACGATGTGCTGGATATCAATGGATGGGATCTGAGGAAGACGCTGATACAGTTCCACAAGGGGAATGAAACGCTGTTCGAGTGGGCCAACTCGCCGGTGGTGTACAAGGTTACCGAGGAGTGGAAGGAGATTTACGAGGCGGCGAAGCCCTACTTCTCCGAGAAGGCGGCGCTGTACCATTATTATGGAACGGCAAACAGTACGTTTCAGCAGTATTTGCAGGGAGATTCGGTGAGGTATAAAAAGTACATTTATGCCTTAAGACCGCTGCTGGCTTGTAAGTATATTGAGACACAGCATGGGATTCCGCCTGTTCGGTTTGAGGAGCTGCTGAAGCAGGAACTTCCGGAAGAATTGCTGGAGCAGGTGGGAGAGATGCTGGCAGTAAAAGGGCAAAGCGACGAGAAGGAGTTGAATCCGGTGATGGCGGTGATTCAGAAGTATATCGCGGATGAGATTGAGCGATATGGGGAGCTGTCGAAAGCGATGGCGGATGACCGGACGAGGGATTGGACGGCGCTGGATGAGGTGTTTTTGGGGATTCTTTTGTGAGAAAGAGTGCTGGGAGGAATACACATGGCGAAGGGAAATAATCAGAAATTGAAATTGCTCT
The DNA here is from genome assembly GCA_902463835.1 of uncultured Lachnospiraceae bacterium. GTDB lineage: Bacteria > Bacillota > Clostridia > Lachnospirales > Lachnospiraceae > 14-2. Next base: position 1,808 of record CABQGZ010000383.1, on the reverse strand, counting down.
ATCTGGCAAAGATTCTTATGGAGCAGACAGATGAAGATCATGGACTTACCGTGCTGGAATTGATCCAGCGTTTGGAAGCGTACGGCGTAGATACTGTGCGAAAAACAATGTATGAGGATCTGGAAGAATTGCGTCATTTTGGAATGGACATTGTCTGTGAGAAGGAGGGGAAGAATTTCTACTACCACATCGGGCAGCGTGACTTTGAATTGGCGGAATTGAAGCTCCTGGTAGATTCCGTGCAGTCGGCGAAATTCATAACGGAGAAAAAATCCCAGGCACTGATCAAGAAGCTGGAAGGGCTGCTAAGCGTGAACGAGGCAAAGCAGCTGCAGCGCCAGGTCTACATGGCGGGAAGAATTAAGACCATGAACGAAAGTATATATTACAATGTGGATAAGATTCATACAGCCATCGGATGCGGTGTACAAATCGGATTCCAGTATTATCAGTGGAACATAAAGAAGGAGATGGAACTGCGCCGCAATGGGGCCAGGTACGAAATCAGCCCCTGGGGATTGCTCTGGGATGACGAGTATTATTACATGCTGGGTTACGAGAAGGAGACAGAAAAAATCAAGCATTATCGCGTGGATAAAATGCTTCACATCGAGCTTTTAGACAAGAAGCGTGAGGGAAAGGAATATTTTGAAAAGTTCCATCTGCCGTCCTATGCAAAACGCCTTTTCGGAATGTTTGACGGAGCGGTGGAGCGGGTGACCCTTGAGATGGATAATGCACTTGTGGGCGTAGTGATCGATCGATTTGGAAAGGATGTTCCAATCGTGAAAAAGGATGAGGGACATTTTGTCGTCTGCGTGGATGTGGCGGTCAGCAGCCAGTTCCTTGGATGGATTATGGCGCTGGGAAAAGGCGCGAAAATTATTGCGCCTGACAGAGTGGTGGCAAGGATGCGGGAGGAAGTACGGCAGATTGGGCAGATGTATTCGGAAGGGTAAAAGAGCAGGAGTGTAAGTGCATATGGGCTTATGCGGGACAGAGACTGGTGTGATGGCACCGGTCTTTTCTTTTTGGATAAAATGAAAAATAGAGCTTCGAGTCCGTTTTATGGGACACGTAAGGTGGTATGGTAGAAGCAGAGCAAGGGAAAATAAATTTAAGAGAGGATAGAAAATCATGAAAGAACAGTATATTACCATTGTGGGCTTTAAGCACTATTACGGTATCACACCATTCAAGATTGGAAAGAAAATAAGGTGTGTGAAGGAGCCGGACAATCCATATGACAGCGAAGCGATTAAAGCTGTAATGAAGCATATTGGAACGGTAGGATATATTGGAAATTCGCCCTACACGGTAGCAACCGGAACTAAAAGTGCGGGCGGTATAGCGCATAAGGTGAAAAAGAAGTTTACGGTGGAGGTTATGTTTATCACGAGTTCAAAGGTAATCTGCAGGGTGACGGATGGTTTTAAGGATAAGAAAATATCTTGTGATATGTTGACGGAAGAGGCTCTATTGGATAGTGATGAGAGACAGTGTTAATGGAAAACGGAAAAATATATGTGTCGGATGGCCGTTATAAGTTGAGAAGTCTTTCCGAAAATCAAAAAGAAAAATATATCTAAGAAGAGGTGTTTATTGTGGTAGATATGATTTTATTTCCATCCAGCTTCTTTCGTATTGCTAAAGTGGATGAGGATCTCCAGGCTGAATATGACGCTGCAATGGCTACTGGTTTATTTGATATTGTATTGTTTGGATATGATAAATGGTTCAATGAAGGAAAATTAGTAGTTAAAGATGCTCCAGATGAGATGCGGTCAGCTGTTTACAGAGGCTGGATA
>CABQGZ010000382.1 GCA_902463835.1 uncultured Lachnospiraceae bacterium | reverse complement strand
CATAACCACCTATCTTCGCTGTTTTATGGTATAAGTTTTCCATTATAAAAATGGAAGACACTTTGCGAGGAAGTGAGGTGGGCAATATGGCGCTGAATCTGTATGAGCATAATGCGAATGCTTACATGGCCGCGTGCGAGATGATGGACAAATACGGCAAAGCTGCTATTGTTCATCCCACAGGTACGGGTAAGAGCTATATCGCGTTCAAACTCATTGAAGCTCATCCAAATGAAGTGATTATCTGGCTTTCACCCAGTGAGTACATCTTCAAGACTCAGCGGGAGAGCTTACTGCGCCAAGACCAGGACTTCCCACTTCAAAATGTACGCTTTTATACGTATGCCAAGCTGATGTGCAGTACGCCGGAGCAGCTTGACCAGATAGCCGAACAGAACCCCACCTACATTATACTGGATGAGTTTCATCGAATTGGCGCGGAATTCTGGGGCGAGAGCACGCAAAGGCTGCTGGCTCTCTGCCCACGTGCAAAACGGCTGGGTTTGACCGCCACCAATGTACGTTATCTCGATAATAACCGCGACATGGCCGAGGAACTGTTCGACGGTCATGTTGCATCTGAAATGACCCTGGGCGAGGCAATCGTCCGGGGTATTTTGCCTGTCCCGAAATATGTGACCACGGTTTTTAAATACCAGCAGGACTTGGCACGGTATCAGTCGCGAGTTGACAATCTGCGCAGCCCGGGCATTCAGGATGTGAACCAGAAATATCTGGACGCCCTAAAGCGCGCCTTGGAGCAGGCGGACGGACTGGACAAGGTCTTTGCCCGTCACATCACCAATAAAAGCGGCAAGTACATCGTGTTCTGCTCGGGCAAAGAACACATGGACGAGATGATTTCCCATGTACCGGAATGGTTTGCGGCTATTGATACCGAGCCAACCGTTTACAAAGCGCTGTCGGACGACCCTGCCACAGACAAGGCGTTTGCGGCCTTTAAAGCAGACAACAGCAAGCACTTAAAGCTATTGTTCTGTATTGATATGCTCAACGAGGGCGTACACGTTGCGGGCATTTCCGGCGTGATTTTGTTCCGCCCGACGATTTCGCCTATTATCTACAAACAGCAGATTGGTCGTGCTCTGACAGCAGGGGATAGCGCGACACCGCTTATTCTGGATGTCGTCAATAACTTTGAGGGCTTGTCCAGCATCAGCGGCCTGCAAAACGAGATGGCTGCCGCCGTGCAGCGTCTCTATGCTAACGGCGAGGGCGACAAGATCGTTACGGAACGTTTTGAGGTTGTGGAGCAGGTCCATGACTGCCGTGTGCTGTTTGAACAGCTTCAAAGCAGTCTGTCATCGACATGGGACCACTACTTCTCCGAGGCAAGCATCTACTATGCCGAACACGGCAACCTGGACATTCCGCGGCGCTACAAAACGCCTATGGGTTTGAGCCTTGGCGCATGGCTGCAAATTCAGCGGCAGGTTCGCAGCGGCAAGCGTGCCGGGAGTCTGACCCAGCAGCAGATTGAACGCTTGGACAGTATCGGCATGCGCTGGGACAACTACAGCGACTTGGCCTGGACAAAAGGCTATGAAGAAGCCACGCAATATTACGCCAAGCACGGCAACCTCATGGTGCCCGTAGATTGGAAAACAAAAGATGAGTTCCCGCTGGGAAGCTGGATTTCCAACAAGCGCACTGAAAAAGCCGCTGGCAGACTGGACGCGGAGAAGGTGAGCCGGTTGGAGAGCATTGGCATGGTCTGGGATGCCTTCAGCGAAAAGTGGGAGCAGGGCTTTGCTGCTGCGGCGAAGTATTATGCAGACCACGGCAATTTAGTCGTGCCTGTGTCCTACACCACAAAGGACGGGCTGCGTTTGGGAGTCTGGGTCAGAAACCAGAAACAAACTTATGCCAACGGAACGTTGCAGCCTGAAAAGGCCGAACGGCTGGAAAGCATTGGGATTCTTTGGGAGCAAAGCAACTTCGACTTCAAGTGGAACGAGGCTTACGAAGCAGCGAAATTGTATTTTGAGGAAAACGGCAGCCTGAACGTGCCCATCGGCTATACCACCCCTGACGGTATAGCTTTGGGCAAGTGGGTGGCCCGCCAGCAGTATGCCTACAAAAGCCCGAACAATAGCAATTGCAAGCTGACCCCTGAGAGGGTTACTTTGCTGGAAAAGATCGGCATGCAGTGGGAAAAGCCTGACTCGTGGCAGCATAAGTACAATTTGGCGTGGGATTATCTGCAAATACACGGCAACCTGCAAATCCCGGCTAAGTATAAAACGGCGGACGGCATCTGGCTGGGCCGCTGGTTGTACGACCAAAAGGTCCTGCTGCGCAAGCAGTCACCCCGGCTAAGCGCCGAACAGACAAATAAATTGCGGAAACTGCTGGATGAGGACACGGCAGGTAAAGCATGCTGAAAAGATTGAGGAGAAATCATGACGAGGTTTAGACACGACCTGATTTTGCGGCTTGTAAAAATCATGGATGCAGTGCTGGTTACAATACCGTTTGCACTGTGCTGGTATTTGTACTATGCAAAACACATTGCATCGCCGTTTTACGCAAAAGGTGATTACTTGGTGGTGGCACTGTTCTTTGTGCTTTTCATCATGTTTGGTCGCGTGTACGACGCATTTCTAATGTCGATGTACCGCATATCCGAAATCGTCTATGCGCAGTTTCTGGCGGCGGCAGTCAGCGACTTTATTATGTACGTCGTTATCTGGTTGCTGAGCAAGCATCTGCCTAACATCCTGCCGGGTGTGGCAGCATTGGTTGGACAGCTGGTTCTGGCGGCAGTCTGGGCTCGCAGCGCACACCACGCGTACTTTAAGACCTTCCCGCCGCAGGCTACTGCTGTAATCTATGACACGCGCCAAGGTCTGGAAAAGCTGATTGGCCAGTATGGCTTGGATGGCAAGTACAAGGTCGTAGCGACGGCCACGGCAGCAGAGTGTATTGAAAATTTGTCTATGTTGGACGGCATCAACACGGTGTTTATCAGCGGCGTCCACAGCCATGACCGCAACATTATTTTGAAGTATTGCGTCGAAAACAACATCACGATGTTTGTGATTCCCCGCATTGGCGACACGATCATGTCCGGTGCGCACCACATGCACATGTTCCATCTGCCGATGCTCCGTGTGGGCCGCTACAATCCGCAGCCGGAGTATCTTTTTATCAAGCGTTTGCTGGATATTGTGATTTCTGCTGCTGCACTGATTATTTTGAGCCCGATCTTTTTGGTGACGGCCATTGCCATTAAGGCAACGGATCACGGACCTGTGTTTTACAAGCAGACTCGTTTAACCAAGGATGGAAAAGAATTCGGTATTTTGAAATTCCGCAGCATGCGCGTTGATGCCGAAAAAGACGGTGTGGCCCGTCTTTCCAGCGGTGAGCACGATGACCGCATCACGCCCGTCGGAAAGGTGATCCGGGCCTGCCGCGTGGATGAGCTGCCGCAGCTTATCAATATACTACGAGGTGAGTTAAGCATTGTGGGGCCTCGTCCAGAGCGTCCTGAAATTGCAGCCCAATATTGTGAAGAAATGCCGGAGTTTTCCCTGCGCCTGCAGGCCAAGGCTGGTTTGACTGGATATGCCCAGGTCTATGGAAAGTACAATACAACGCCGTATGACAAGCTGACGATGGACCTAATGTACATAGCCCATCCGAGCATTATCGAGGATTTGAAAATTATGTTTGCTACAGTGAAAATCCTGTTTATGCCTGAAAGTACCGAGGGAATTTCCGAGGGTCAAACCACCGCTATGAGTGGGGAAAATCGCTAAATATCGATGATTTTGTACATTTTAAGCTGCTAAAAATTGGAAGAAATTTCAGAGTGGAATCGGGTATAAATGCAGTTCTTACAGTAGCGTCAAGCTAAAAAGTTAGCAAATTGCCGAATACGACGGCGGCATAGCACATCTGATAGTGCAAAATGCCGAGAGAACGGGGGTGAACAAGGGCAAAACGAGTGTGAATTGAAGCTTTTATGCCCCGAAAAAACACTTTTATGGATGCGACGGTAGTTCGTGGGTTTATGTCTGATTGCACCGTGAGGGTACTAACGATACTGTGGCGATTATCACATGACGGTTTTGGGGCTGAGCAATGATAACATCATCTGCGATTTCATCCCGGTCTTGGAGATAACAAGACGGATGTGAGCAAGATGGTGATAAACACATGGTCGCAGAGATGCTCATTCGTGTGGGGTAATCCGGCAAAAGCAAGGAAGCTACCGTAACATGGACGTAGCAACGTACATTGTGACGGTACAAGACATAGCGGCAGTGTGACTCACACTGCTGAGGACGATTAGTAGAGCTTTATAAGGAATAAACGGCTCAGACTC
>CABQGZ010000381.1 GCA_902463835.1 uncultured Lachnospiraceae bacterium | reverse complement strand
AACCACGTCCATGCCGAACCGGGTCATCAGTCCGATGACACCCTGGGGAACGGAAAGGGGCTTTCCGTAGGAAGGCGAGTAGGCCCAGCTCATGGCGATCTTCTTCCCCTTCAGATTCTTTACACCGCCAAAATGGTGAATGATATGTAACATATCCGCCATGGCCTGGGTGGGATGGTCGATATCACACTGCAGATTCACCAGCGTAGGACGCTGCTCTAGGATACCGTCTGCATTTCCCTGCTGCACGGCTTCGGCCACCTGGTGCATATAAGCATTTCCTTTTCCGATATACATATCGTCCCGGATTCCAATCACATCCGCCATGAAAGAGATCATATTGGCCGTCTCCCGAACCGTCTCCCCGTGGGCGACCTGGGATTTTCCTTCATCCAGATCCTGAACCTGAAGGCCCAGCAGATTGCATGCGGAGGTGAAAGAGAAGCGTGTCCGGGTAGAATTATCCCGAAACAAAGAGATTCCAAGTCCGCTTTCAAATACCCTGGTAGAAATATTGTTTTCCCGCATAAACCGGAGTGCGTCCGCCAACGTAAACACCGCCTCCAGCTCATCATCCGACTTCTCCCATGTGAGAAAAAAGTCATTGTTGTACATTTCTTTGAAATGAAGCGCATTTAATTTGTCGATGTAATCCTGTAATGTTTTCATAATGATCTCCTTTTATTTGCGATAGATATGTTATGCTGCTGCACATCCTGATTTTGTCAGCAGTTTGCGCGGGGCATGTTGCCGGCAAAGCTGCGTTCCCTCACCCATACTGAGGCCTAACAGCTTTCCCTACAATACACTCCCGGCAAAGCTGCATAGACCGCCGCACAGGTCACCAGATCCTGCTTCCAGGTCTTCTCGTTGGGCGCATGTGCCTGTGCCTCCGCCCCTGGACCAAAGCCAATACAGGGAATTTTGTTCCGTCCCATGATGGAGACTCCATTGGTAGAAAATGTCCACTTGTCCGTCAGGGGCCGACTTTGCCGCATAGCAAGCGTCTCCTCAGCCCCAATCCGCCGTTCTCCATACAACCCGATGTAAGTTTCTTCCAGAGCCTTTGTTACCTTGTGATCTTTTGGGATGGCCCAGGTGGGGAAGTAGCACGCAATCCCATATACACATCCCGTATAGGAGGGGCGATCATAATGATACATGGACACCTTGACGTCATCCCCATATTTCTGCACACTTGGCAGGGCGCGGATTTCCTCCAGACAGCTTTCCCAGGTCTCGCCGAAGGTCATCCGGCGATCCAGGGATACGGAGCAGGAGTCCGCCACCGCACAACGGCTGGGGGAAGTGAAGAATATCTGGGAAGCAGTGATCGTACCTTTTCCAAGAAAGCGGGCTTCCTCCCAATCGACGTTATATTTTGGCTCCAGCATTTTCACAAGCCCCTTAATCTCAGCGTTTTCCTCCGCGCCATTCTCATTCAGGGCGCGTATATCCTGTAAAATATCTGCCATCTTGTAGATGGCATTGTCTCCCCGCTCTGGTGCAGATCCATGGCAGGAGACGCCCTTTACATCCACACGAATCTCCATACGTCCCCGCTGTCCCCGGTAGATGCCGCCGTCCGTAGGCTCCGTGGAAACAACAAATTCCGGCCGCACCTGATCCTCATGAATAATGTACTCCCAGCACAGACCATCGCAGTCCTCCTCCTGAACGGTTCCCACAACCATAATCTTGTATCCCTCGGGGATCAGCTCCAGCTCCTTCATGATCTTAGCTCCATAGACAGCGGAGACAATACCGCCGCACTGGTCAGACACCCCGCGTCCCCCGATCTCCGTGTCATTCTCATACCCCTCATAGGGATCAAACGCCCAGTTGTCCATGTTGCCAACCCCCACCGTATCAATATGGGCGTCAAAAGCAATAATCCGCTCCCCTGTGCCCATATACCCGATCACATTCCCCTGCGGATCAATGACAACCTCATCAAAGCCCACCTTATTCATCTGTGCAGCGATGGTCTCAATATGAGCTCTTTCCTCACAGCTCTCCCCCGGCTCCCGAACGATTTTCCGTAGGAAAGCAGACATATCCTTTTCGTAATTCTGTGCAGCTTTTTTAATTAATGTAGAATCCATAGCAGTAAAACCTCCGAATTTGTGTAATATTTTGATATGTAATACTTGCATGAAAATATAAAAGCTCGTATGTTACGTGGTGGTGAGATTAACAGCTTGCGTTAACACAGCCCAGGAGCGAGAGCGCGTCTGACATGAGGCTCCCCTTACTCCCGGGCGTCCCTTAGCGTCAAAGCGCCCATTCCCCATCCCAGACAATCTCCCGGTACCGTCCCGGATCCGTGTCTCCCTCCGTGGAAAAGAGCAGCACCCGGGATCCCTCATCCAGCCCCAGTGCCCTTTTAAGATCCCCATAAATCGGATTCTTCATAATCTCCGCCAGCACTCCAAAAGGAACTGCTCCGGACTCGCCGGAGATTACCTGCGGATCCCCCTTGATGGGGGCGGACAGCATGCGCATCCCCTTGGCGGCCACCCAGTCCGGAGCTGCCACGAATACGGATGCATGATTTTTCAAAATATCCCATGCGATGGTGTTGGGCTCCCCACAGGCAAGACCGGCCATAATCGTCACCATATCGCCGTCTACAACTGCTTCCTGTCCATCCCCCTGAAGAGCGCCTTTGTAGAGGCAGGCGGCCGCATCGGCCTCCACCACAACCACGACAGGTGGATTGTCAGGATACCGATTTACGAAAAAGCCCTGTAAAGCACCGGCCAGGGAGCCTACTCCGGCCTGGACAAACACGTGGGTGGGACAGGAGGAGGTCATACGCTCAAATTGTTCCGCCGCCTCCATAGCCATGGTGCCGTAGCCCTGCATGATCCAGGAGGGAATCTCCTGGTAGCCCTCCCAGGCGGTATCCTGGACCACAACGCCATTGGGGGTGGCGGCAGCAGCATCAGCCGCCTTGCGGACACATGCGTCGTAGTTGACGTCCTCGATGGTAGCAGTGGCATTTTCTGCGAGGATATGGGCAAGCCGTATCTCGGTTGAGCCTTTGGGCATGAAAACCACAGCCTTCTGCCGCAGCTTGTTGGCGGACCATGCCACGCCCCGGCCATGGTTTCCGTCTGTGGCGGTGAAGAAGGTGGCCTGACCGAATTCCTCCTGGAGCCACTCTGAGGTCAGGGTGGCAAAATCAAGCTGGGAGATATCCCGGCCGGTTTGTTTTGCGATATACCGTGCCATGGCATAGGAGCCCCCAAGCACCTTGAAGGCATTGAGACCGAAGCGGCAGGACTCATCCTTGACACAGACTTGTGCGAGTTCAAGATAATGGGCCATGCGGGAAAGCATGACCAGGGGGGTGGGTTCATATCCCGGAATGGTCTGGTGGAATGCTCTTGCCTTTGCGACTTCCCCAAGGGCCATGACAGAAAGATTCCGATCTGTTGTCTTTGGCATGCTGTTTTTGATCCATTTGATCTTATCCATAGCAAAAATCCTCTCCTTACGATTCTTGATTAGCCTGTTCCTTGCCGGTGTCCAGGTAGCTGTACAGGGTGTATTTTGAAATGCCAAAAAATTTGGAAACCTTGTCTCCAGACTTGGTGATCAGAAATGCGCCGGAGTCATTTAAAAAGCGGATGGCACTTACTTTTTCCTCCTTGTTCATGAGAGCGGCGGGTTTTCCAACCAGGGCAACGGACTGGGCGATGAGATCGTCCAACAGGTCGTTGACATTTTGGGTGATGCGCTCGGGTCCTTTTTCCTTCTGTGCATCCGTCTGCTCAAAGCTTGTTAAAGATTTTAAGCTTTCTTCTAAATACAGAAGGTTTGTGATATCATAATTAATCGAAAGAATGTAGGACACGCGTCCGGTAATTTCATCCCGCACAAAGATGGTGCTGGACTTTAAAGTCTTGCCGTCGGTGGTCTTCGTGAGGTAGCCCAGCTGATCCTGGATCTGCGCAGGATTCTTTTTTAAGGTCTCCAGCACGATGTGGGAGGGGCCGTCTCCAAGCCTGCGGTGGGTAATGTGGCCATTTTCGATATAGACGATGGAGTTCTCAATGCTTGTTTTTGTCAGGTCGTGGATGAGCACCTCGCAATTGCTGCCGAATTGCTTGGACAGGGCGTGTGCCAGCTGTTTTAAAAAATCTAAGTTGGGACTCATTGGTAAGCTCCTTTCATAGTGTTCCCATTTCCCATACATCTGCAGAAAGAGCAGTGACCATTTGGGAAAGGGGTGTGGTTCAAGGGATAATGATAAGTTCATCATAGCACAAAAAGAAGAAAAAGCAATAGAAAAACTAAAAAATATTTAGGTATATACAAAAAAAGTAAGCATATGCAATTGCTTTTTGGATGTAA
>CABQGZ010000380.1 GCA_902463835.1 uncultured Lachnospiraceae bacterium | reverse complement strand
TTGCGTTGGTGTTGATCGGCGTTGTGTCGGGAATCGGGTTGTTTTACTATGCTTTTTCTATCCCTGAACCGGAAGGATTAAGTCTGGCAACATGGCCGAACCGCTTTACCGAGAATTTTTCAACTTGGATGGAAAATGAGGACGGAGCAATTACAATAAAGGACATTGGATTGGAGCGGCTGGACGAATATGGGCTTTGGCTTCAAGTCATTGATGAATCCGGCCAAGAAGTTTTTTCCCATAACAAGCCAGCAAATTATCCATCTAACTACTCCGCCTCTGAATTAGTGGAACTGGCAGAGAGTGAATACGAAAACGGAAACACCGTCTTTGTAAGCAACTTTGAAGATTCCGGCCATACATGGAACTATATTATCGGTTTTCCCTATGCCATTGGAAAATATATGCTCTACTATAACGGCGAAACCGTGAGCCGACTTTCCCCTATGTTTCGGATTGTGCTGTTCTCCATATCCTTTGTGGGCATTTCGCTGTTTCTTATTTATGGCATTTGGCTTACACGCCAAATGGGGAAAATATCAAGAGGGATAGGTGCTATTACACTTCGTACCTATCAGAAACTCCCGGAAAAAGGGATATTCAACGGTATCTATGCGGCGCTCAATCAAATGGATGCTGAAATTCGTCACAGCGATCAGCTCAAAAACGAAACGGAGCGTGCGCGTCAGGAATGGATTGCCAATATCACTCACGACTTGAAAACTCCACTTTCTCCCGTGAAGGGGTATGCGGAGCTGCTTGCCTGCGGAACCGCAAGCGATAGCCAGACGGTGCAGGAATATGGTTCAATCATTTTGAAAAATGCCGATCATGTCGAAAAGCTGATAAATGATCTCAAACTGACCTATCAACTGGAATCAGGAGCATTGCCTTTTCATCCCCAGCCGGTACGGTTGGTGCGCTATCTAAAAGAATTGGTGATAGATATTGCAAATGACCCGGCATTTTCAAATCGAAGCATAGAGTTTGAATGTGATCTGCCAGAAATTACGGCCACCATTGACCCTGACCTTTTTCACCGGGCAGTATGCAATCTTGTGGTCAATGCACTTGTTCATAACCCGTCGGACACAACGGTAACGGTATCTGTTTCAGAAGATAAAGAAAAGGGCGTCTGCCTTTCTGTCCGGGATAACGGCGTAGGAATCAGTGAAACGGAACAGGCGAAACTGTTCACCCGATATTATCGGGGAACCAATACCAAAGAAAAATCAGAAGGCAGCGGCTTGGGACTTGCAATTGCAAAGCAGATCGTGGTCCTCCACAACGGAGAAATTACTGTCAAAAGCGAGCCGGGCAAAGGGACTGTGTTCTCGATCTTCCTCCCCGCAAATTAAGGACAAATTAAGATACACAAAAGTCAGACCTAAGATGGGTGATCTATGATATGAGCATAGATCACCCATTTTTATTTTGGTCTAAATTCACAATGAACAGGAGGCTTTGTATGGAACTTCAATTACAGGATTTGCGCAAGCAATACGGAACAAAGTGCGCTGTCGATCATGTAAGTATCCATTTGAACCCCGGCGTATATGGCCTGCTTGGTGCAAACGGAGCGGGAAAAACAACTTTAATGCGAATGATCTGCGGTGTGTTGAAACCCACATCCGGCAACATCCGCTTGGATGGAAAGACCATGCAGGAGCTGGGAGAACGCTATTACACTCATTTAGGCTATATGCCGCAGGATTTCGGGTTCTATCCCGACTTTACCGCCCGTGAGTTCATGCTCTACATGGCAGCGGTAAAGGGGTTAGACAAGAAACGCGCCAAGACCCGGACGGAGGAACTGCTGGAATTGGTAAACCTTCGTGATGTGGCGGATAAGAAGGTCAAGTCATATTCCGGCGGCATGAAACAGCGTTTGGGAATTGCACAAGCGGAGCTGAACGATCCCGATATTCTGATTTTAGACGAGCCGACCGCTGGGCTTGACCCGAAGGAGCGCGTTCGCTTCCGCAATATCATTTCTGACTTTGCCAAAGATAAAATCGTGATTCTCTCCACCCACATTGTTTCGGATGTTTCGTATATTGCTGATATTATCCTGATGATGAAGCAAGGAAAAATCCTGCTTCAAGGGCCTATGGAAACTGTCACGAACAGTATTCAAGGCAAGGTGTGGGAGGTTATGGTGGATGAACGCAAAGCTGCTCAATACAGCCGGAACCTTCATGTTGTCAACCTGCACCACGAAGGGAATTTGGTTCGTTTGCGTATCGTAGACGATGCAGCACCTGCGCCGGACGCCAGTATTGTGGAACCCAGTTTGGAAGATCTGTTCCTGTATCATTTCAGTGAAGATGCGCAGGATGGAAGGAGTGATGATGATGAAAATCTTAATTAAGTACGAATTTCTAAAGGTCTTGCGCAAGAAATCCACCTTGATCGCAATGGCGGTCAGTCTGCTCATAACCGCCGTTTTCTTCGGCCTGCCAATCACACAGTTCCAGATTTATAACAGTGATGGCGTCCTCCGAGGGCTGGAAGGTATTGCATACGAAAAAGAACAGTATGAGAACATCTCTGTTCTCTTGACGAATGAATATGTTACAGAGGCCATTCGGGATGTACAGGCGCTCTTTGAAAACCCTGACAATATAGGTTATGACGGGAATGAACAGTTTTTGATTGAGGACGCATACTGGGATGGGATTGCTCCACGGGAAAACCTGTTGGGCTTGATCGCAAGAAACTATGCAGCTCCCAATGTGAGTGTCGGGTACAATGCGCTCACCGATTTAGATGTCTCGGATGGCACAGACTTCTATCAGGCACGACAGGACAAAATCGAAACCATACTGAATGACCCTTCCAATGGGCTATCAGAAGCAGAAAAAGACTATTGGCGGAACATGAACAGCAGCGTGGAAGAACCGTTCCAATACGGCTACTTCGGGGGATGGGAAATCATTATTTCTTCCTCTGAACTGTTAATGTTTGCTATTCTGGCAATCTGTATCGTGATTGCGCCTGTCTTTGCTGGTGAATATCAAGCTGGTACAGATGCTGTCATTTTGTCCGGCAAGTATGGTAAGACCAAGTTGACCACGGCGAAAATCGTTGCTGCGCTCCTATTTGGCGTGTTGGCATTTACGCTTCATATTCTCGTCGCATTTGGTATCCCTCTTGCGGCATTTGGGACGGATGGCTGGAATCTCCCTTTGCAAATCAACGGGACTACCGTTCCATATCCGCTCACATTTCTGGAGGGGACACTTATCAATTTAGGGGTCATCTATTTGGTTCTGATCGCCATGATCGGCCTGACCCTTTTCTTGTCAGCTAAAATGAAAAGCCCTTACCTTGTGCTGATCGTTATGGTCCCGGTGCTGTTTATTCCCATGTTCCTTACTCCCAATGGCACCACGGGAATCTACAATACGCTTGTTCTTTTGACACCGTATCAATCGTTGGTGCCTCGCTTCAACTCGTACATTTCCTATCAGTTTGGCTCGGTCATTTTGGACGCTTTTGGCATGAGAGGACTTGTGTATGTGATACTGACTTTGATTTTGCTTCCTCTTGCAAGGATCGGCTTCAAGAAACATCAGGTTGCATAAGGAGGCTCCGATGAAAAATAAAAAGTATATCATAATCGCAGTTCTTGCAGTTATCGTTATCGCTGCGGTGATAGTGATAGCACAGCCGTTTAAGTGGTCTGAAAAGTCATTTGAAGCTGTTGTGCAGGAGACAGTTACCCAATCTGACGGAGAAATTCGATTGATTGTGGAACGAACAACAGAAATCTATGGCGACCCTATGAACTCCCTCGGAATCAGCGAAGAAACGAAACTTGTTGACGCCAATGGAAAAGAAATAGCGATTGGTGACTTCCAACAAGGAGATACCGTAAACATAACTCTGAAAGATTCTTTTACAGAAGAAACACCGTTTTATTATCCGGTTGTGTACGAGATAAAACTTACTAATCCATAAATGTCAAAAACGATCTGCCGGGCGACGGCAAAGAAAAAAAGCCGTCGTACAGCAGCCCTTTTGACACGCCCATACGACAAGCGGCGGCTTTGAACCATCAAGGCCGCCGCTTTCTTTATGCCTGAAGGAGAGTGATACCAGGATCGGCGGCTAAAGAAAGGAGCCGCCATGAGAGCAGCAGCATTTAGGCAGAATTATATAGGCTTTACATTATCAAAAAAAGCCTTCCTTTATCGCCGGGATGCTGCGGCTATAAAGATGAACACACAATTCATGTAAATACTTTTTTTCATTCCTTAACGCCTGTTCGCAATTTGCGGGCAGGCGTTTTTTGTCGGATTTTCTGTTTTGCCGCCGGCTGCCGCTCCCCGCCTCGTTTCGTTCCGGCCTGTCAACCTGAAC
>CABQGZ010000379.1 GCA_902463835.1 uncultured Lachnospiraceae bacterium | reverse complement strand
TATCCCCACGGTGCGTTTTGACGAGGCAAAGGAAAAGGTTTCTGAAAAATACAACCGTCCGATCAAGAATCCCTATGATCTGGAGCCGGAGGAGGAAGTGCTGATCGGGCAGTATTTCAAGGAGGAGTGTGATGCGGATTTCGTATTTGTCACCCATTACCCCTCCAAAAAGCGTCCCTTTTATGCCATGGATGACCCGGCGGATCCCACTTTTACCTTAAGCTTTGATCTGCTGTTTCGGGGGATGGAGATCACCACCGGCGGTCAGCGTATCCACGATTATCATATGCTGATGGAGAAGATAGAGAAGCGGGAGATGGAGACGGAGGGAATGGAACAGTATCTGAACACGTTTCGATGCGGCATGCCGCCCCATGGTGGTCTGGGCATCGGTCTGGAGCGGCTGACCATGAAGCTTCTGGGAGAAGACAATGTGCGGGAGACTACTCTTTTTCCAAGGGATTTAAGTAGATTAGAGCCTTAACGCTCTGGAAAAGTGCAAAAAGGAGGACAATAAATGAATCACCAGGGAACGAAAACCATTGAAACAGAGCGCCTGTTATTGAGGCGATTTACCTTGGAGGATGCTCCAAAGATGTATGAAAATTGGGCGTCTGATCCGGAAGTAACAAAATATATGACGTGGCCTGCACATACCAGCCAGGAAAATACGAGGCAGGTTTTAACCGAGTGGATTGCAGAATATGAGAAGAAAGACAAATACGAATGGTGTCTGGAACTGAAGGAAACAGGTGAGCCCATAGGGAGTATAGGGGCATTTGGTGTCAATGAGAAGGTGAAATCGGTAGAAGTTGGCTATTGTATCAGCCACAGATACTGGCATCAGGGAATTACTTCGGAAGCTTTGAAGGCTATAATTGAATTTTTGATGGAAGAGGTTGGCGTATGCAGGATTAGTGCCAGACATGATAAGAGAAATCCCCATTCTGGTCAGGTTATGGAGAAATGCGGTTTACGCTATGAGGGCACGAGAATTCAGGCAGCTTGGAATAACAGCGGCATCTGTGATGAAGTCCTTTATGGGCTGGTAAAGGGCAGCGATGCAGCAGATTCTGCTCAGGCGGATACGAAGAAAGCGGTTCCTTCCCGAAATATCATCTCAGACGAAACCATAGAATCAGTAGGAATTCTTGCGAAGCTGGAGCTTTCCCCGGAGGAAAAGGAGCAGGCAAAGAAGGATATGGGCCGCATGCTTGACTACATCGATAAGCTGAATGAACTGGATACTACCGGCGTGGAACCTATGTCCCATGTATTCCCGGTACAAAACGTATTCCGGGAGGATGTGGTGGAAAACGGGGATGACAGTGAAGCAATCTTAAAGAACGCACCGGCTCGGAAAGCCCAGAGCTTCAAAGTGCCGAAGACCGTAGAATAGGAGGGAAACCATGCAGATCACAAGACTTACAGCCGTGGAGCTGGGAAAAAAGATAAAGGCCGGTGAGCTTACCGCGGTGGAAGCTACAAAGGCTGCGCTGGAACAGATAAAAGCCATGGAGTCCGCTCTGAACAGCTTTGTCACTGTGGACGAGGCGGAGGCCTTAAGACAGGCGGAGGAAGTACAGAAGAAGATAGAAGCCGGTGAGCTTACCGATCCTTTGGCAGGAGTTCCGGTGGCCATCAAGGATAATCTGTGTACGGAGGGGCTGCGCACTACCTGCAGCTCGAAAATATTGGAGAACTTCACACCCACCTACACTGCGGAGGCGGTGTTGAATCTGAAAAAGGCCGGGGCGGTGATCTTAGGCAAGACAAACATGGATGAATTTGCCATGGGCAGCACCACGGAGACCTCCTATTATGGGGAGACAAAGAATCCATGGAATACGGAGCATGTGCCCGGCGGCTCCTCCGGTGGCTCCTGCGCGGCAGTGGCGGCGGAAGAATGCTTTTACGCATTAGGTTCTGACACGGGCGGTTCCATCCGGCAGCCCAGCTCCTTCTGCGGCGTCACAGGTATCAAGCCCACCTATGGTACCGTTTCCCGCTATGGACTGATCGCCTATGGTTCCTCCCTGGATCAGATTGGTCCGATCGCGAAGGATGTCACGGACTGTGCCACGATTCTTGAGACCATTGCCTCCTACGATAGGAAGGACAGTACCTCACTTCGGCGGGAGGACTATGATTTTACCGCTGCCCTGGTGGAGGATGTAAAAGGAATGAAGATCGGCCTGCCCAGGGACTATTTTGGAGATGGTCTGGATCCGGAAGTGAAGGAAGCCGTCCTGGCTGCGGCAAAGACGCTGGAGGAAAAAGGAGCCATTGTGGAATTCTTTGACCTGGGGCTGGTGGAATATGCCATTCCGGCCTACTATGTGATCGCATCCGCGGAAGCCAGCTCCAACCTGGCTCGGTTCGATGGCGTCAAATACGGATATCGCGCCCCGGATTATGAGGGACTCCACAGCATGTACAAGAGGACAAGGGATGAGGGCTTTGGCCCCGAGGCAAAACGGCGTATCATGCTTGGATCCTTTGTTCTAAGCTCCGGTTATTACGATGCCTATTATCTGAAAGCCCTGCGGACGAAAGCCCTGATCAAGCAGGAATTCGATAAAGCCTTTGCAAAATACGATGTGATTCTTGGCCCTGCGGCTCCCACCACGGCTCCGCGCCTGGGAGAGTCCTTGAGCGATCCTATCAAGATGTATCTGGGAGATATTTACACCATCTCTGTGAATCTGGCGGGACTTCCAGGGATTAGCCTGCCCTGCGGCGTGGACAGCAAGGGACTGCCCATCGGTCTGCAGCTGATCGGAGACTGTTTCGCAGAGAAGAAGATCATTCGGGCAGCGTATACCTTTGAAAAAACACGAGACTATATGAGATGCCCGCTGGCAGCAACCATAGAAAGGAGCAGAATATGAGCAAACAATATGAAACCGTCATCGGTCTGGAGGTCCACGTAGAGCTGGCCACCAAAACAAAGATTTTCTGCTCCTGCAGTACAGCCTTCGGAGGAGCGCCCAACACCCACACCTGCCCGGTGTGCACCGGCATGCCCGGCTCTCTGCCGGTTTTGAATAAGCAGGTGGTGGAGTACGCCATCGCAGTGGGGCTTGCAACCAACTGTAAGATCACCCAGTATTGCAAATTTGACCGGAAAAATTACTTTTACCCCGACAACCCTCAGAATTACCAGATATCTCAGCTCTACCTTCCCATCTGCAGGAATGGCGGCGTGGAGATCGAGACGGCTTCTGGGAAAAAGGTGGTGGGCATCCATGAGATCCACATGGAGGAGGATGCCGGAAAACTGATCCACGATGAGTGGGAGGACTGTTCTCTTGTGGATTACAACCGCTCTGGGGTGCCCCTGATCGAGATCGTGTCCGAGCCGGATATGCGCTCCGCGGAAGAGGTCATCGCCTATCTGGACAAATTAAAGACCATCATCCAGTACCTGGGCGCCTCCGACTGCAAGCTGCAGGAGGGCTCCATGCGTGCGGATGTGAACCTTTCCGTCCGTGAAGTGGGGGCCGAAAAATTCGGAACAAGGACGGAGATGAAGAACCTGAACTCCTTCAAAGCCATCGCCAGAGCCATCGAGGGAGAGCGTGCCAGACAGATCGAGCTTCTGGAGGAAGGGAAAGCCGTCATCCAGGAGACCCGCCGCTGGGATGACAACAAGGAGTACTCCTATGCTATGCGTTCCAAGGAGGACGCCAAGGATTACCGCTATTTCCCGGAGCCGGATCTTGTGCCGGTGGTCATCAGCGATGAATGGCTGGAGGAGATCCGCGCAAAGCAGCCGGAGCTTCGCAGCGAGAAGCTGATACGCTATAAAAAGGAATACGACATACCAGATTACGACGCCCAGATTCTTACCGCCACCAAGCGCATGGCGGATGTCTTTGAGGAGACCACGGCGCTGTGCGGCCTTCCCAAGAAGGTATCCAACTGGCTGATGGTGGAGACACTGCGTCTGCAGAAGGAGCATAACCTGGAGCCGGAAGAGATTCCGTTTTCCCCGGAGAATCTGGCAAAGCTCATTAAGCTTGTGGAAGCCGGAACCATCAACAGCACCGTGGCAAAAGAAGTATTTGAGGAGATATTCAAAAGCGACATCGACCCGGAAAAATATGTGGAGGAAAAAGGGTTAAAAACCGTCAATGACGAGGACGCCTTAAGAGTTTGTGTAGCCCAGGTGATCGCTGACAATCCCCAGTCAGTGGAGGACTACCATAACGGCAAGGAGAAGGCCATCGGATTCCTGGTGGGCCAGACCATGAAGGCGATGAAAGGAAAAGCAAATCCAGGGCTTGTCAACCAGCTGCTAAAAGAGTTATTATAGAAGGGTAACAGTTCAGCCATGACCGATAAAACGGGCGAATCATGCTCGCATGAATGAGC
>CABQGZ010000378.1 GCA_902463835.1 uncultured Lachnospiraceae bacterium | reverse complement strand
GTATATAGCAGCTCCTTTTCGTGTGTTAAAATCAAGAAAACAAATTTGAAAAGAAGGGATAATTATGAACGGAAAAATAAGAATTGCTCTCATAGGCGCAGGCAGAGCCGGAATGATCCACGCGGAGAATTTCAGAGCCTCCGTACCCGGAGCCTGCATTGCAGCGATCTGCGATCCTGTGGAGGCTGCCGCAAAGGAAGCTGCCGCAAAGCTGGAGGTAGATCATTGGTGCAGCGACTATCTTCATATAATGGAAGATAAGACCATCGATGCTGTCATTATTGCCACGCCCACAAAATATCACTGCGAGATCGCTGTGGCGGCGGCGGACAGCGGCAAACACATTTTATGCGAAAAGCCCATGGCCATGACCGTTGAGGAATGCAATATCATGAATGATGCCGCTGAAAAAAACGGCGTAATACTTCAGCTTGCATTTATGCGCCGTTTTGACGCATCCTTTATCGCTGCGAAAAAGATGATTGACGCGGACGAGATCGGTGAAGTGGTTATGGTTCGCTCCAATACCCGGGGTCCCAGCATTCCAAAGCCCTGGATGTACGACATCAGCAAGAGCAACGGCCCCTTAGCCGAAGTATGCAGCCACGATATCGATTCGCTGCGCTGGTTCACCGGCAGTGATTTTAAAACAGTATTCGCCATCGGAGGTAACTTCCGTTGCCCGGACGCTAAGGAAAGCTTCCCTGATTTTTACGACAATGTAACACTGAACGCTTCCTTTGCCAACGGCTGTCAGGGGTTGATCGACGGCGCCCAGGGCGTGCTCTACGGATATGACGCCCGCTGTGAGATATTAGGGACGAAGGGCTGTATCTATCTTGGCAATACAAGTGAGAATTCGGCCATACTATGCAGGAGCAATATGCAAAAATCCGCAGAATATATCAACAGCTGGAAATACCTTTTCCGGGAAGCATATTTCGCGGAGGACTGTGCCTTTGCCGCGGCAGTTACAAACCAGACTCCTCCTCTTGTGACCGGACAGGATGGAAAAAAAGCAGTTTTAACGGTAAATGCCGGCAATCTTTCCATAAGAGAGAAGCGAATTGTTGAAATATCCGGCGATACTCTATTATAACCGAGGTGAAGAAAATGCTTGCAGCAAGAATGTATGAAAAAAACGATATAAGAATGGAACATGTACCCACACCAGAGCCCGGCCCCGGCGAGCTGCTGCTCCGGGTAAAGGCTGCCGCCGTCTGCGGCACTGACATCCGGATGATCAAAAACGGCGCTAAGGGAATCACACCCCAAAGTCCCTGCATCTTAGGGCACGAGATCGCCGGGATCATTGAGAAGACAGGGGCGGGCGTAACTGCCTTTCACGCGGGACAACGCGTGGCCATAGCGCCGAATATCGGCTGCGGCGTCTGCGACACCTGCGTAAGCGGCAAGGGACACCTGTGCCCCGACTACAAAGCCCTTGGAATCAATATGGACGGCGGCTTTGCCGAATACTGTCTGGTTCCACAAAGCGCTGTGGCGCAAGGAAATATATGTCTCCTTTCCGACAATGTTTCCTTCGAGGAGGCTGCCTTAAACGAACCGCTCTCCTGCGTTTATAACGGCTTTGAGCGCGCCCGCATCGAACCGGGCTGCAATGTACTCGTGGTAGGCGCAGGCCCCATCGGCTTAATGCACTGTATCCTGGCGCTGATGGCAGGAGCCAACGTATATTTAAGCGATATTTCCACAGATCGGTTACACCAGGCTCGGAAGCTGTATCCCGCGATCCGGACCATATCCTCCGATCTGAAAAATGAGATTATGCAGGCCACTGCCGGACACGGAGCGGATGTTATTATTACCGCCTGCCCCGTTCCCGCAATACAGACTCTGGCCATTGAGATCGCCGCCCTGGAAGCCAGAATCATATTCTTCGGCGGTATCCCGGAAGACAAACAGCCCGTTGCGCTCAATACAAACGCCATCCATTATAAGCAGCTCATGGTTTCCGGCACTACCAGAGCCTCTGTCTCCCAGTACCGCAAAACCCTACAGCTTATCGCAGCGGGCTGCATCGACATCAAGCCTCTGATCACAGGCCGCTATTCCCTTGGGGATATCCAGGAAGCCATCGACTGTGCCGCCCGGGGCGAGGGCATCAAGCATGTGATCGTATTTTAACCGTGCAGACAGCTTACCGGATTCTGCTATGTACCCCGGAGGGGTTGTCCCCCTCCGGGGTCTGCTTTTTCGCCATCTTTTCAATCAGCACATGCTTCAATTCCCTGTTATTCTCGCCGCATCGAATATTTTAGTAAAAATAAAGAAATTACTTGACCCTTACCCTATGTAAGACTATATAATTAGGATACAATACAAAAAAGGAGCGTTTTTTTATGTTAATGAAGATCGGCGATGTAACTACCAAATTTGGAATTTCACACAGAGCACTTCATTATTGGGAAAGTGCCGGAATTTTGAAGAGCACCCGCGGAGAGAATGATTACCGATATTATGATGAAGAAAATATGCAGAAAATCAGACAAATCGTAATTTTGCGCAAGCTTCACTTATCAATTCCGTCTATCCAAGAAATTTTTTCATCCAATGAGCTTTCAAAAGTAATTAAGATACTTACAGATCATTTGGATGAAACAAAAAAAGAGACTGAGCATCTTAATGCATTGGGGATCGTTTTAAAGCAATTGCTTAATATGCTTAAAGACAGGCAAAATGTTGATTGTATATATAACTATCTTGACTCTGCTCACAGTACTGAGTCAGAACAGCTGAAGGAGGCTTTAAAAATAGTTTTAAAAGAGCCGGCAAAAGAGATTACATTGGAGAAGACTATGGATCCGATATTGGATATGACAAATATTGATTTATCACTCAAAGTGATTACGGAAGAGGATATACCGACCGTTTGCGATATAATAAGAGAATGCTGTATTGAAACGGAGGATGCAGACGCAGTAATAAAAACCTTTGATTTTGAGCATCAGCTTAATATTTCCGGTTGTGCATGGTGTTATAAGATTATGCAGAATGAAATGTGTGTCGGAGCTGTGACTCTGTCTTATGTTGGTATGGAGGCTATGCTGATACGAAGCATTGCATATATAAATCCAGATAATAATGTTTACATTTTTGAACTTCTTAAACAGATGCATCCGGATATACTTTGTTGGAATATACTGTTTGCAAATGATGACAAAAGACAGATCAGTTTGATAACAGATGATTATGAAGGTAAAAGAAAACAGTTCATTGATGATAATAACTTTACCTTCTACACATCGGCTGGCGGAGATCATTATATTAAGCTTTTGAAATCCCATGATGAAATCTACAACAGCAGCCGATACCGTTTTGCCTTACTTGACGGTTCTATGGACGGAACATCCTTTCGCTTTTTCGGAATAAACAAACTGGATTTTTATGATGGAGTGCTGACACAGTGCAGAATTACCGATGTGAATTTTTGCGATGCTTTTATTTATGATACATGGATGGATAGAACAAGGATTTATGATTCGCAGATTGCTGACAGTGCATTCAGATATGTACAGTTTGACCGAAGCAAATTTACAGATACCAGCTTTAAGGACTGTGTATTCAAAAATTGTGATCTTAGTGGCATGACTATCGATGGCATTTGTGTTAATGAAGCATTGGACATGTATAAAAAAACGAAAGGTATGTAAAAATGAATTTAGCTGAAAAATATGTTGTATGCCGTCAGCTGCAAGACGTCGCAGTCGGTAAAACAATTACAAAAGCAATTGTCAACCAAAATCCCCACACATTTGTGTGGTTTGCTTTGGATGCAAGCCAGATGTATTGTACTGGAGAGGCCAACAACAATGTGGCCTTAGAATACGAACCTCTTTTAATCGGAATGAAGATAAAAAACGCGGTAGTTATCGACGGTGGGCTATATATTTTTATAGGGGACAGAGCTTTGGGCGTTGAGTTTACTCCGCAGTATCATTCAAAAGGAGCAAAGCTGCCGAAAAGGCATCAGCTTTTGCTTGTATTCGACGATGAATCATGTCTTTCGTTTACGGGATCTCTTGGCGGGTCGCTGTTTTTTCTGAACATAGGCCCCGGATGGGCAACGGAGGGGTCATTTCCATCGGTGCTATCCAACAATTTTTCACTTGAGTTCTTTTTGAGGTTGATCAGAGAAACTAAGCTTCGCAGCCTTTCAGCAAAAGCTTTTCTTGCTACGAAAAATCGGATTCCGGGGCTGGACAATACGATTTTACACGAAATTTTGTGGGAGGCAGAAGTAAATCCCAAAAGTAAAATGGCTACACTAAACGAAGAAGATTATACAAGGATTTATTATGCCATAAAGAAAGTTTTTCCCGAGGTAATAGAAAACGGCGGTCTCGATACGCAAAAGGATAT
>CABQGZ010000377.1 GCA_902463835.1 uncultured Lachnospiraceae bacterium | reverse complement strand
ATCCAGTTCTTATGAAGCTCCTGCTGCCGTCCTTCATAATAGTGAATGGCTGACCCTCCCGCCATAAAAAACAATTCATAAAAATCCATGTGCTTATGCATGATGGAGTCAATATTACACCACAGATAGTCATACTGCTGCTCATGACGGCTGGATAAGTTTTTAAAATAATAATCCTGGCATTGGGCATCATCAAATTCCATGTACAATCTCCTCCGCAATCTTCTCCGGCGTCTTCCCGTCTGTGGCAACAACAACATCGGCTGCCGCCTGGTAGCAGGCCCTCCGCCGCTCCATCAGGGAAGCTATGTACTCCACATTCATATTCCCGTTCAGCAGCGGACGGTTCTTTCCATAGCGCACCCGCGCATACACCGTCTCCGGATCCGCCGTCAAAAGCACGATGCGGCCGTTCTTCTTCATACTGTCCACATTTTCCTGTCGCAGGACAGCTCCGCCGCCACAGGAGACCACATACCCCTCTCTGGTCTCAAATTCCCGCACCAGGGATGTCTCCAGACTCCGGAAGTACTCCTCTCCCTCCAACCCAAAGATCTCGCTGATCTTCCTGTTCTGCCTCTCCTCAATCTCCTGATCCATATCGATCTCCCGGTATCCCAGAAGACCGGAAAGCTGTCTTGACACGGTGGTCTTCCCGGTTCCCATGAATCCGATCAGAAAAATATTCTCCTTCATCGTTACTTACTCATTCCTTTCTATCAACTCCTCCAACATTCCAAGAACTTCCGCCGCAGCCTGACATCCCACCTGTCCCGGTGCGGATGCCTTTTCAAACGCCGCAAAAGTCACCTCCGACCCGAACCATTCTCCCAACAGCCGTGATATCACGCCATCCGCCCCCATGGACATGGCGATCACATGGCTGTCCGGATACTGCTCTTTCACCAGAAGCACCGCCTCCATCAGCCGCAGCACATCCCGTTTCGCCAGCGGCATCACTGCCAGCTTGGCAAAATCAGCGTCCGCGCATATCATTTCCACCAGCTGACGTTCCATCTTCGATCGATCCGGCGTCTCTATAAAATTATGATTGGAGCAGACGACTCCTGCCCCTGCCCTTTTAAGCGCCGCGATCTCCTTCTTTGGTTCCGCCACTTGATAAAATTCCAGATCGATCAGATCCGGAACTCCCGTCTTTGCCGCCGCCTGATTTAATGCAAGGTAATCCTCTTCTGAAATCTCCCGCTCCCCGCCCTGCTTTTTGCTGCGGAAGGTACATAAGAACACTGTCTCTTCTATATAAGGAGCAATCCGTCCAAGAAGCGTTTCCACCGCCCGCAGATTCCCCACATCTTCATACCAGTCCATCCGCCATTCGATCATATCCATTTTTTCAGATGTCATTCGCTGGATGGATTCCACAATTCTCTCTGCCGTACGTTCCACAACAGGTACACAGATCACCGGTGCACCCGCTCCAAATGTATGTCCTTTGATTGTCATTTCGTTCTCCTGCTTATCTTTTTCGTTTCCTATATTTTATCATACCCCAAAAAAACCTTCCGCGCAAGCCATTGACATATTTTTTATTATCCGTTAAGATAAGGAAAAGCACTTTTATAAATAATCAGGTGATACTATGAACTACGAGATTACAGGGCACACCCGTCTGACCGCGCTTTTGGGCAGTCCGGTGTCCCACAGCATTTCCCCACAGATGCACAATGAAGCCTTTCGGCAGCTCGGGCTGGACTATTGCTATCTGGCATTTGATGTTGAGCCCGGGCGTTTAAGGGAGGCCTTTGACGGCCTGAAAGCCATCGGCATCCAGGGATTGAATCTGACCATGCCCCTTAAGACTGCGATCATGCCCCTTTTGGACGAGCTGACTCCCGCCGCACGTTTGAGTAATGCGGTCAACACGGTCTTTTTAAAAGACGGGCACTATATTGGACACACCACCGACGGAATCGGCTATATGAATTCTGTCAAGGATGCCGGATACGATATCATCGGGAAAAAGATGACACTCTTGGGAGCCGGAGGCGCTGCCACCGCCATCTGCGTTCAGGCTGCGCTGGACGGCGTTGCCTCCATCGATATGTTCAAGCGGGTAAACGCCACCTTCGACAAGACGGCCGCCTTCTGCGCGCATGTGGCCGCCCAGACAGGCTGTCGTATCCGGCTCTTAAATATTGACGACAAGAGACAGCTTGCGGACAGCATCGCGGACAGCGCCATTCTCACCAATGCCACCAACGTAGGCATGGCCCCGGATACGGACAAAAGCATTTTGCCGGACGCTTCCCTCCTGCACCCGGATCTGGTTGTCTCGGACATTATTTACAATCCGAGAGAGACACTGCTGATGAAGCAGGCCAGGGAGGCAGGGTGTTCCTGCTTTAACGGTCTGTACATGCTGCTGTTCCAGGGCGCTGCGTCCTTCCGCTGCTGGACCGGTCAGGAAATGCCGATCGATATCATACGCAAGAAATATTTCCATTGATAATAACATAACATTGTTTGAGCCATCTCAATGATTCCATTTTTTACCGGACATATGGCGGCATACGAATTTACACAGGAAAGGAAAATAGATTATGAGCTTCAAATTTATAAAAAAATTACCCTCCCCTTCGGAGATCAAAAGTCAGTACCCACTGTCCGAAAAGGCAGTGAAGATCAAACAGGATCGGGATGCCGAGATTCGCAGCATCATCACCGGAGAGAGTGACAAATTTCTGGCGATCATCGGCCCCTGCTCCGCCGATAACGAGGAAGCCGTCTTAGATTACATCGGACGCCTTGCCCGGGTTCAGGAACAGGTAAAGGACCGCGTTGTCATCGTCCCCCGCATCTACACCAACAAGCCCCGCACCACAGGGGAGGGCTACAAGGGCATTGCCCATCAGCCTGACCCTGAGAAGAAGCCGGATCTCCTGGCAGGACTCATCGCCATGCGCGGCATGCACATGCGCTCGATCGAGGAGTATGGCCTTCCCGCTGCGGATGAGATGCTCTACCCGGAGAACTGGGGCTACGTGGAGGATCTGCTCTCCTACGTTGCCATCGGCGCCCGATCCGTGGAGGATCAACACCACCGTCTCACGGTCAGCGGCTTCGATGTTCCCGCCGGCATGAAGAACCCCACCAGCGGCGACTTCTCCGTGATGCTGAACTCCGTGTATGCGGCTCAGCATCCCCATCACTTCGTATACCGCGGCCACGAGGTGGAGACCACCGGCAACGAGCTGACCCACGTGGTGCTTCGCGGAGCTGTGAATAAGCGCGGCGTCTGCATCCCCAACTATCACTATGAGGATCTGGTGCGCCTGATTGAGATGTATGACAAGATGGATCTGAAATATCCCGCCGCCATCATCGACTCCAACCACTCCAACTCCAACAAGCAGTATGAGGAGCAGGTTCGCATCGTGAAGGAAGTGATGCACAACCGACAGCTCTCTTCCTCCATCCACCAGATCGTGAAGGGCGTCATGATCGAGAGCTACATCGAGCCGGGCTGCCAGTCCGTGCACGACCATGTGTATGGAAAATCCATTACGGATCCCTGTCTGGGCTGGGCAGAGTCGGAACAGCTGATCTATGATATTGCTGAGATGAATCGGTAGGCAGATGATCCAATCCTATTGTTTAGATAAATCGGTAGATAGATGATATATCCTATAGCCAAGACAAATCGGTGATGACGATAGATAGAACAGGCTCCTGCAGTGGTTAGCAAGAGCCTGTTTCTTTCCTCTTTTTCATTTTGAGATAATCGCACACACCTTTTAAATATCCGAATCCCCTTCAATGATACACGTATGCTTTCGCTTCCCAGCAGCCGCATCCTTGTCGTAGTTCACTCCTACAAGCAAAATATCGCCGCCATACCCTCTGATCGCATCGGGATATCGCCTATCCTTAATCTGTTGGATCGCTCCCTTGGCAGATTTGTTCCACTTCAGTTCAATCACCAAAGCTGGCAATGGAGCATCTTTTTTGGGCAGATACACAATATCTGCATACCCGTCGCCAGCCGGAAGCTCCTCAAACTTCATATATTCGTCCGCATAACTGAAATATGCCCGCTTTATCACACTGCGCAGCGCTTGTTCATTGTTGTAGAATAAGGACGCTTCTTCCCCATGAATCTTCTCAATCTGTCTTGCAACAGCCTCCACATTCATATAAATGGTATCCTCTATAAGCTGCTCGCTCTCCCGCACACGGCGGATGGTCTCGTCCCGCTTTACCTCCCGGATGGCCCGGGCAAATTCCGATCGGATTTCTTCATTTGGGATACGCACCTTCTTCGTTTTTTCATCATAAGCCAGATAGCCCAAATGAATCAGCAATGTCAGTACGTCATTCCGGTTTCGGAAAGTCACCAGGTCATTGACGAAACCATTGGTATCCAC
>CABQGZ010000376.1 GCA_902463835.1 uncultured Lachnospiraceae bacterium | reverse complement strand
ATCCTGGTCAATGCCCTGGTGTCAATGCCCGCAATTCCCGGAATGTCATGCTTTTTTAAAAAGTCCTGTATGGTTCCCTCACAGCGGAAATTGCTGGGCATTCTGGATAACTCCCGCACAATATAACCGTCCGGCCACGGCTTTTGTGATTCCATATCGGGGGTGATTCCATAATTTCCAATCAATGGGTAAGTCATTACAACTGCCTGTCCGGCGTAAGAGGGGTCAGTGAGAACCTCGAGATAACCTGTCATAGATGTATTGAACACAATTTCGCTGATGATTTCCCTGTCAGAACCGATACTGGTTCCCCTAAAGACAGTTCCATCCTCCAGTATTAGGAAAGCTTTCATATTATATCCCTTTTCCTTTCTTTTTCTGCTGCACGACTCCTGGGCAAAAAAAAAGAGTGAATCTTCTTTCGGCCAGTATGCGACGGTTCGCTGCTACCGCGGCTTCGCGGCTAAATTTTAAAAAAGTTTATCACATTGCAGCGGGATTTTCAACTGTTTTTGCGAAAAAAATTTAAAATGCAGTATACACGCCAGTAATGTTATCTCTTTCCCGTCCATTTTTATATCTCTTCCTCCACCATGCTCTTATTTCTATGGAAAGCATCATAGATGCAAGGCACAACCACTAATGTCAGCAGCGTACCGTAGATCATGCCGCCTACTACTACCAGGGCCATAGGCTGCACCATATCAGAGCCGCTGTCCAAGCCCAGAGCCATAGTAGACATGGCAAGGATCGTGGTCAGGGCTGTCATCAGAACCGGACGCAGTCTTGTCTTGCCGGCCTCGATAAGGGCTTCCTTCTTCTCCATTCCGCGTTTTCGCAGCTGATTGGTGTAATCTACCATCACGATACCGTTATTTACGATAACCCCGGCCAGCATGACAAATCCCAGCAGGGCTACTACACTGACCTCTTTTCCGGTGAAGAACAGAGCCAGAAAGCCGCCGGTGAAGGCAAGTGGAATCGTGAACATGATGATGAAGGGAGAACGCAGGGACTGGAACTGGGCCACCATGACCAGGTACACGAAGACCACTGCTAAAAGCAGCATCAGCATGACCTGTTCTATGGCATCATTGATGGTTTCATCCTCCCCGGCCATCTCGAGGGTATAGCCCTCCGGCACCTCAAGCTTGTCCAGAGCCTTTTGCACCTCCTGGGACACAAGGCCTACGTTGTGGTCGCTGTCAATGGCCGCGGACACCGTAATATAGCGCTCCTGGGCGTCCCGGCTGATGGTAGCCAGGCCTTCCCGCTCCTCAAAATCTGCAATCTCACTCAAGGGAATCTCTGCTTCCTTTCCCTCACGATCTGTATATGTGAAGGTCAGTTTCTTCAGAGCTTCCCGGGTAATCTCCTGTGCTGCCCCGTCGGACACATACACATCATAATCCTTAATATCCGCAGCGATAGTGGTCGCCTTGCTCTCTCCTGCCAATTCCTCGTATACCAGCTGGAATACCTGGGCTACAGTCATACCGTACCTGGCCGCCTTTTCCTTGTTCACACTGATCTTAAACTGAGGCGCGGTATCCTCCATTCCGTCGGACACCTCCATGGTTCCTTCCGTCTCCTCCAGGAGCTTTGCCACATCCGCCGCAATGGTCTGCATTTTCTCCAGATCACGCCCTTTGACGTTGACTGCAATTCCACTGCCGCCCAGAGCACTCATGTCCATGGCGGAGGAATCTGCGGACACCTCACAGTCCAGATCCGCCGTGCGGGAAAGAATCTCCTTTTTCAGCTCATCGTTACTCATCTTTGGCTTTTCTTTCAAGATCAGGTACATGGACACCGTATTCTCATTGGAGCCGCCCATGCTCATCATTCCACCGCCGCCGGCCATGGCTCCCACGGTCTCAATGTCTGAAAGTGTAGATATCCGCTCAATAATCTCCTCCGACAAAGCCGCCGCATCCGAAAGGTCGGCGTCCTCAGGAGGCGTAACCGTCACTGTCATCTGAGGGCTCTCCATCTGGGGCATAAATGCCGTTCCATTGGACACTGCGCCAAAGATGCTTCCCGCCAACAGCAGAAGTGCCCCGAGGAATACCAGAGGCTTAAATCTCAGCATTCTCCCTAACAGCCTTCCATAGCCTTCCCTCATTCGATCAAAAAAGGGGTGCTTCTTCTCCCTGGCCTTCTTCAAGGTACCGCTGGCCATCATGGGCACAAAGGTCAGGGCGATGATGAGGCTGGCCAACAGCGAGTATGCGATGGTGAGCCCCATATCCACAAACAGCTGGCGAGTGATTCCTTCTGTAAATACGATGGGCGCAAACACACAGACTGTGGTGAGGGTGGAAGCCGTGATGGCTCCCGCCACCTCCTTCGCCCCCTCCACCGCTGCCTTTCGGATGGATACGCCTTCACTCCGAAGACGATAGATATTTTCAATAACCACGATGGAGTTATCCACCAACATACCAATGCCAAGCGCCAGGCCTGACAAGGAAATTACATTTAAGGTGATTCCGGAAAAATACATCAGCACCACCGCAAATATGACACTGATGGGAATGGAAAAGGCAATGACGATCGTAGGTTTTAGATCCTTCAAGAACAACAGCAGGATCAAAATCGCCAGGATTCCACCGAATATCATGTTCTGCAGCACAGAATCCACGATCATATCAATGTAGATTCCCTGATCCATCAGCACCGTGGTATGAAGTCCTTCCTCCCGTCCGGCCAGTTGGTCGAACCGCTCCAGCACACGGTCCGTCACTTCCCCGGTGGCATAGCCGGTCTGTTTCTGGATGGACAGCATGACACCGGGATTCCCGTTAATGCTGGCATACACCTGATCCTCATTATTCACCAGAGTCACATCCGCCACATCGGACAGCCGGATGGGTTCCACACCGTCCATGTGCATATCCATCAGCACAAGATCTGACAAGGCATCCATATCCCCGATCTTATCGCCCACACGAATCAGATACTGCTGCTTTTCTTCTGTCACATAGCCCGCCGGCATAGAAAAATTCTGGGCTGTAAGAATATTTTTCAGCATATCCACCGTCAGGATACTTGAGAGAGAAGCTGCCTCGTAGGCTGAATCCTTCTTCTCCTCAAAGCTTCCCTGGGCATCCTTTAACTGCTGCTCCCCATTTGCCAGCTGCGACTGAGCGCTCCCCATCTGGATGGATCCCAGAATCTGACTCTTGTTCAGCTGATTCAACGCATCATTGATGGTGGTCTTTCCCTCCGCGATCCCCGCAAGAGCGCCTTCCATCTGCAGAATCCCCGCGTTGATCTGTGCCAGATTGGTATTCATCTCCACCAGTATATCCGGCAATGTCTCCAGGGTCACATGCTCCTTGCCCAGCTGTTCTCCGATTGCAGCTGCCTGGTGCTCCAACGCCTGGTACTGCTGCTCCAACGCCGCCTTCTGTGCCCGCAATCCCACCAGGTCAATTCCAGCTGCCTGACGCATCTCCTCCGTCATGGACTCCGCGCCAGCAATGGCCTTGTCCAACTGAGCAATTCCCGCTTCCAGCTGCTTCGCGGCCTCCAGAAGCTGTGTAAGCCCCTGGATTCCCTCCTCCACCTGCGACTTTGTATTTTTCAACTCTTCCAGCTGACTCTTTAGATCCTTCTCTGTCAGCATCAACTCTATTTTCTTGTCGATCAGTTCATTCTGAGCGCCTCCCACGGATTCCACCAGCTGCTTCTGCCCGGCTTCCAGCTCCTTTTTCCCAGATTCCAGCTCGCTTTTGGCATTGTCCATCTCCTTACCCGCATCTGCAAAGGTGATGTCCAGCGAATTCGTGATCTTCTCATTGACCGCATCAATCTTCTCCTGATTCAGTACCACCTGGATCTTCTCCTCGATGGCTCCCACTGCGGAGACAGAAGCCACACCCTCAATACGCTCAATCTCCGGAATCAGTTCGTCCTCCACATAGCGGCTGATCTGGGTCCGATCCATTCCGTCCATGTCCACCGCGCTGATCATGATAGGCAGCATATCCGGATTGATCTTCATGATGATGGGATTCCCCACGGAATCTGGAAAATATCCGGTAATCTGATCCAGACTCTCCCGCATCTCAATGGTAACAGAATCCATGTTGGCATCCTGCTCGAATTCCAATATGACCATGGAATAATTTTCCGCCGATCTGGAACTGATATTTTTGATATTCGAGGTGGTTGCCATGGCGCTCTCAATGGGCTTGGTCACGCCCTCCTCCACCTCCTCGGGACTGGCTCCCGGATATGTAGTCATAACGATTGCGTAAGACAGGTTGATGCTTGGCAATAGGTCCGTGGTCATCTTCGTCAGAGAGACGATTCCCAGTACTACCACCAGTACCACTGCTACAATCACGGTATACGGCTTTTTTACGCTGAATCTTGATAACACTTT
>CABQGZ010000375.1 GCA_902463835.1 uncultured Lachnospiraceae bacterium | reverse complement strand
CAGGCAACCCGCAGCAGGTAGCCCGCTGCTCCAACCAGACACCAAATCAGAATGCCATTCAGGGTCACATTCTGATTGATAAATGCCAGCAGGATTTCATATACAGCCCAAAAAGGAATAAACCCTCCTGCAACGCTCAGAATGGCGCAGAATACCGAAAGAGCCATTTTCCCCTTGCATGGTGCGGCGAAGGAAAACAGAATTTTCACCCAATTATCTTTTTGCTGCTTCATTACAATCACCTTCCTTCTTTTTAGTCAGCAAAGAAAAAAGGATGGGTAGTCTTTGCTAACCATCCTTATTGTAGCAGTATTCAATTCTTCTTTCCTCTCCAAAACGGCATTTATGCACCGTTTAGAAAAAAGATTTTCGGTATTCCATCGGCGTCTGCCCTATCACCTGCCGGAAAGCTGTTGCAAATTTACTGGGGCTTTCATATCCCACAGCTCCGGCAATTTCCGCAATCCCTTTTTTGGAATCCTGCCGGAGCATTGTGGCAGCAACGTTCATCCGATAACGGCGAAGATAGGAATACATGGAATCTCCGAATATTTCCTTAAAGCAGGTTTTCATCCCCGTCAATGAAATCTGGAATCGTTCAGCTAATTCATCCATCGTGTAATGCTCCTGCAAATTTGCCGTAATAAGATCATGGATCGCTTTGATTTTTTCTACCTGACCTTTATAGAAATAAGGGCGATCTTCTTTGGAATCAGAAAACTGCAAAGCGTCCAGATATAAAAGCAGCTCCAGGGCTTTTACTTTATAGTAGTCACTTTTGATCTGCTGCGGGACAAAGTAAAGCTCTGAAAAAATATGTTCAATTCCTGGCTCATTATGAATCACAAACGGTTTCTTGTCATTGCAATACTTTTTTTGAAGCTCGTACAAATCAACAGAAAATCCGCCAAAAAAGTCTTTCAGCGCCGGCACAGCAATGTCCAGATCAAATCCCAGGGTCATCCCATGATAGTGGCAGAGTGGAAAGCAGAACCGTCCCGAATGGGAACGCCGGTCATCCACACGCATCTCATGCTCTTGCAAATAGCTATACGCATTATTGCCAATCTCGCTTTCGATCCGTCCCTCCCTGCAATGGTCTATATAGAGAAGCGAACTGTCCGTACTACTCTGAAAGTAGGAGGTACATTCTTTCAGGTGCATATCGCTATACATCACAAAAGCGCCATCAAAAATTTTGTGGGCTGTCATGGTTCCCTCGCCGCTCTCGTCAAAAAGCTGCAGGACAACGCAATCCTCAGTTTCAATGACATTTTTAACATTTGAGCCGCAGTTTATTTTACCATCAAACAGTTTGATTTCCGCCGCCTCCTTCCATCATAAAGAAATTAAATAACCGTTCCCGTCCTTCCGTATCCTGGAGGAAATAGCTTTCCTCCAATCTGCCGTTTTCCAGATGGATCACATAATTGCAGCACCTGAGTATAAATTCAGGATCATGGGTCACAATCACAATGGTTTTTCCTGAATCGGCAAGTCCTTTGACCGAATCGGCCACCTGCCTCATATGAAAGAGATCAAGGCCGCTGGTAGGTTCGTCAAATAGTATAACCGGACGTTCAGAGGCAATCGCAGAAGCAATCGCCACACGTTGTTTTTGCCCTCCCGAAAGCCCCATGGGATGGCAGGCTTTGTACGGAAGCAAATCCATTTCTGTCAAGATAGCCTCTGCCTTTGCCACATTTTCAGGCGATTCATCGGAATCTTTCCCCGGCATACTTAACAGGACTTCCTCTAAAACGCTCTCCGTAAAAAGCTGATGATTTACATCCTGCATGACCATATAGCATAGCTTCAGCCGCTGTTTGCTTGAATAGGAAGTACCATCTTTTTCGAGGATACCTTTACATCTTTTTTCCAATCCGCATAAGCAACGAGATAGTGTCGTTTTTCCGGCTCCATTGTGCCCGATGACCGCCGTTACATTTCCGGCAGGAAGCTCTATATTTTCCAGAGAAAGCGTTTCCGGCTGTTTCTTGTATGCGAAATGGAAGTGGTTCAGTTTCCATATCCCCTGCCCTGAATGTAGACTGGCAGGCTCAATGTCTGCAAACTCACCCAGGCCAAGAGGCCGTAATCCCATTTTAGCTTTTTCCGCCGCCGGAATCAACTGAAATTCCGGCAAAGTATAATCCCCTTGTATTTCCCCGTCGCTTAAATATATGATCCTGTCTGCCAGATCATAAAGATAGTAGAGCCGGTGCTCCGCAATAATAATTGTTTTGCCCTGTGACTTCAATATTTTTAACAGTTTCCGAAAATCAGCGATGGAATAGGCGTCAAGGTTGGAAGATGGCTCGTCCAAAACAAATACATCCGGTTCCACAGCGGCGGCAGATCCACAGGCGATTTTTTGCTTTTCCCCACCGGAAAGGGAGAAAACACTTCTGTCCAGCAGATTTGTAAGGTTCAACTGCTCTGAGACCAGCTTTACCCGCTTTCGGATTTCTGCTTCTTCCAATCCATGGTTTTCACATCCAAAGGCAATTTCGCTGGTCGTATCCACATTAAAAAATTGAGAACGTGGATTCTGAAAAACAGAACCCACTTTTTTTGATATGTCAAACAGGGAAAGCCCTCTCATATCTTCTCCATCAAGCATGACAGTGCCTTCCAGCTTTCCATCGTAATAATGAGGAATCAGTCCGTTAAACAGCCGTGTCAGTGTGGTTTTACCGCAGCCCGATGTTCCGCAGAGCAGTACAAAATCCCCGTCGTTAATAGACAGGTCAATATTTCTTAATGTTCCGTGTCCTTTCCTGTCCCCAATGTCAGTTTCATTTGGAGGGTAGGAAAAAGAAACTTTTTTACATTCGATCATAGGCCTACCTCCCTGTAATCATCGTGACAATAGGAATTGCAAAAGCCACCACACATAGCAGCAGGAAAAAAACATCCTGCACATGAAAGCCGATTTCGCAGATGTTTGTCCTCTTGACCGGACCGCCCAATCCTCTTGTCAGGGCTGCCGCATTTAATTCTTCCCCGATCTTGACGGAACACATGATAACAGGGACAAGCCTGTATTCCAGCATTGCACTGGCTTTGCCCCCGCCAAAACGGATTCCTCTCATTTTCATAGCGTCCCCTATGGCATTATATTCTTCTACAACAGTAGGGAAAAATCGGAATATCACGGACATAGGAATGATGATCTGCTCCGGTAAATGCAGCTTCTTCATGGCGGCAACAAACTCGCTGACCGTCGTCGTCCTGACCGTGATGTATCCCATCATAATCCCCGGCACAAACCGCATAAAGAAACCGCAGATTGCAACAACAAGAAAGTTAGGAAGGCCGGACAGGTGGGGGAGCGCCCATAGTTGCAATATATAGCTGCCGCCATATAAAACAAAATAGATAACCGATCCCTTCCACGATTTTTCCGTGAGCAGCAGGATCAATGGAACAGCAGCCAAAATAGGAGCAAACTGTTTAGAAGCAGCCCCACCTCCGCCGCTCAAGACAAAGAGGGCAATCGTGATAAGCAATGCCAACTTTGTCCGAGGGTCTAACGACAGGCCGGTTTCCTTTTTTTTGCTTGCTAACAATTCACGGCGCATTATGCAATACCCGCACGCTTAAAGTGCTTTTTGAAAATTTTCTGGCCGATCACACCGCCGATCACGCCGCAAACGAATCCGGCAATCAAAAGAAGGGGGAGCGTATATGCCGAGATATAGCTCATAATGGAATCTGCATACTCTTGTCCATAACCGCTGATTAGCTGCTGATAGTAGCTGTCCCGTGTTGCAACAATGGGGATGTAGTTTCCGATGATCCACATAGAAAAAACACCATGCGATATGATTCCTTTTTTTGCACTCTTATAATCGCCGGATTTCAAAACAAGATCAGCCAGGACACCGAACACGGCACCGGTAATAATGCTCCAATACCCCATGCCGGTCAGCAACATTAAAATACCGCAGATCAGTCCTGTCAGCGATACCATTCCAAACTTCTGGACTTTAGAATAATACAGCATCATTACGATTCCGCCAATCAGCGGAACCAGCACGATCAGAAGCGGAAGAAAAATAGGGATAAATCCCAGCATGGCAATCGCCATCATCACCACAAAATAGATCGCAGTGAAGATTCCAACATTGATAAGGTCTTTTCCTTGTAGTTTATTCATTATTTGGTCCTCCTGTTTGCTTTTGTGTTAGCACGAACTAACCGCATTTCAGTATAGCAGATATGTCTGTATGTTTCTTCTCCAAAAAGGCATTTTCGCTCCAAATAGACAATTACTTTGCTTTTGTTATCTTTACGGGGAGTGATTGCCTGCGTGTGTGCGTGAACATAGAACTATTCAACATTGAACAGAGGCGGTTCTTGCATAATTTGAAATGGAAACAGCCAAAATCACCGCTTCAAATTGTAGTATTAGTAGAGGGAGAAATAGAAGGTAGGGTTTCGAT
>CABQGZ010000374.1 GCA_902463835.1 uncultured Lachnospiraceae bacterium | reverse complement strand
CTTCTATCTGGGCGATCAGATGATCCCTGGCTCCATGGAATTCTTAAAAACGGTGAAGGAGACAGGACGCAATTATCTTTTTTTCACCAACAATTCCTCCAAAACTTCTCAAAACTACATAGAAAAGCTTGGGAAGATGGGGTGTTCCATCGGGCCTTCCGACATTATGACCTCCGGGGATGTGACGATCGCCTATCTGAACACCCATTACAAGGGAAAAAAGGTTTACCTGATGGGAACGAAGGCTCTGTGCGCTTCTTTCGAGGAGGCAGGAATCAGGCTGGTGGAGGATGAGCAGCCCGATGTGGCGGTGGCAGCCTTCGACATGGAACTGACCTATGAAAAGCTGACGAAGTTGTGTGATTATGTGCGGAACGGGGCAGTGTTCCTGGCAACCCATCTTGATATCAATTGTCCTACTGAGACTGGATTCATTCCAGACTGCGGGGCATTTTGTGCGGCCATCTCTCTGTCTACCGGCAGAGAGCCCAAGTATCTGGGCAAGCCTTTTGGGGAGACAGTGGAGATGATCTTACAGCGGACAGGCCTGAAGAGGGAGGAGATTGCCTTTGTGGGCGACCGGCTCTATACAGATGTCGCCACCGGTGTGAATAACGGGGCAATGGGGATTCTCGTCTTGTCGGGGGAGACGAAGCTTTCTGATGTGGAGGACTCCGCGGTGAAGCCGGATTTTATTTTTCAGGATCTGAGAGAAATTGCAATAAATTTATAGAAAAGGGAGAGGAAAGATGAATTTTTTTGAAGTGTTGAGACAGCAGTGTATGGAGCAGTATGAGTTGCTTATTCGGATTATCGTGGCTGGTATTCTGGGCATGGCTATCGGATTTGAACGGAAGAACCGGAATAAGATGGCGGGGGTACGAACACATGCCATTGTGGCTTTTGGGGCAGCGCTGATGATGATTGTGTCAAAGTATGGATTTGGGGATGTCCCTGACTTTGACGCAGCGCGCGTGGCGGCTCAGATTGTCAGCGGTATCGGTTTCCTGGGCGCAGGCATTATCTTTGTGAAGGACAACACATCCGTCAGCGGATTGACCACAGCAGCCGGCATCTGGGCCACAGCGGGAATCGGTATGTGCGCAGGTTCCGGAATGTATTTTATCGCCATCAGCGGCGGAATATTGCTGGTGGTGCTGCAGGAGCTGCTGCACAGAATCGGTTTCTTGTCTCATGAAGCATATCGGGCGAATGTGAAGCTGACGATGAAGAGTAAGTGCAGTATCCATGACCTGGAGGAATACATCACGGAGAAACAGGTAGAGATTGTGTCCATGCGGGTGAACCGCAGCGGAAGTGAGAAGATTGATACGAAGATTGAGATGGAGCTGGTATTCCTGCCCCAGCAGGACAAGATGGAGTTCATCAACGAATTGGCTGATTTCCCGGGGATCAGTTCTGTGCGGGGATAGGAATATTTGTCTGGCGTAATATCTAAAAATATGGAAAAAATTTGAAATGAGGTGTCTGCGATGAACAATACAATTACAAGAGAACAGGCTCTGAACCTGTTGAAAAAGTATAACAAGGAAGAATATCATTTGCAGCATGCATTGACTGTGGAGGGTGTCATGCGGTATTTTGCAGGTGAGTTGGGCTGCCAGGAGGATGTTGAATTCTGGGGACTGTGTGGTCTTCTGCATGATGTGGATTATGAGCAGTATCCGGAGCAGCACTGTACGAAGGCGCCGGAATTACTTGCCGAGATCAACGCATCAGCGGAAATGGTACATGCCATTTGTTCCCATGGATACGGTATCTGCAGTGATGTGGAACCCACACATGAAATGGAAAAAGTATTGTTTGCCACGGATGAGTTGACCGGTCTGATTGGTGCGGCGGCAAGGATGCGCCCTTCAAAGAGCGTTATGGATATGGAGCTTTCCAGCCTGAAAAAGAAGTATAAGGACAAGCGGTTTGCGGCAGGGTGCTCCAGAGATGTCATTGCGACAGGCGCAGAACGCCTTGGCTGGTCCTTGGATGAATTGCTGGAAAAGACGATTTATGCAATGCGCAGCTGTGAGACAGCGGTTGCAGAGGAGCTTGCCAACCTAAATTGAAGAGGTGACGCCAAATGACAAACGACGTTTTATTGCCAGTTGCATAAAGGCAGAGCGAAGGGAATGAGTACCGAATATGAACTTCTACAAGCGAATGGAATATGTCTGTGAAAGGATCCCCTGGGGCAGAGCAGCAACCTACGGGCAAATTGCGCTGTTGTGCGGAAAACCAAAGAATGCAAGGCAGGTTGGGTATGCCCTTCGCTGTGGGCTGGCGGGAGAAAAGCTGCCAGCCCATCGAATCGTAAATGCCAGGGGGATTTTAAGTGGAGCGATGGCCTTTGAGACCCCGGAATTACAGAGAAATCTGCTGCGGAAAGAGGGAGTATCTGTGGAACAGACAGAAGAAGGCTGGAAGGTAGACCTGCGCCAATATGGCTGGAAATGTACCTTGCAGGAGGCCGAGGAGCTTTATGAGCTTTTCCGGAAGGAAAATATATAGGAGGTAACGATGGACAAATACGACATATTAAAAAAATATTTTGGCTACGATACCTTCCGGGAAGGGCAGGAGCTTTTGATTGACAGCATCCTGTCCGGCCGGGACGTCCTTGGCATCATGCCCACCGGAGCGGGAAAATCCATCTGCTATCAGGTGCCGGCCCTGCTTTTTCAGGGAATTACACTGGTGGTCTCGCCGCTGATCTCCCTGATGAAGGATCAGGTACAGGCTCTGAACCAGGCCGGCGTCCATGCGGCCTATATCAACAGCTCTCTCACAGAGGGACAGATTCGAAAAGCACTGCAGCTGGCGGCAGCCGGCCGGTACAAGATCATCTATGTGGCGCCGGAGCGTCTGGAGACCGGGGAGTTCCTCGCCTTTGCCAGGCAGGTGGAGATCTCCATGGTGACCGTAGATGAGGCCCACTGTATTTCTCAATGGGGACAGGATTTCCGTCCCAGCTATCTGAAAATCGTCCGTTTTATCCGGGAGCTTCCCCTTCGTCCCGTCTTAAGCGCATTCACCGCAACTGCAACAGCCCTGGTAAAAGAAGATATCCAGTGTGTGTTAGGGCTGCGGGATCCACAGGTACTGCTGACAGGCTTTGACCGGAAAAACCTGTATTTTGCGGTGGAAAAACCAAGGAAAAAAGACGCCTTCCTGTTGGATTATATCGGAAAACACGCCGGGGAGAGCGGGATTGTCTACTGCGCGACCCGCAAGAATGTGGAGAAGGTACAGGAGCTTCTGAAGGAAGCGGGGCTTCCGGTCACGCGTTATCACGCCGGATTGTCGGCGGAGGAGCGCAAAGGAAATCAGGAGGATTTTATTTACGACAGGATGCCCATCATGGTGGCTACCAATGCCTTTGGCATGGGGATCGACAAATCAAATGTCCGCTATGTGATCCACTATAACATGCCCCAGAGCATGGAGAATTACTATCAGGAGGCAGGAAGAGCAGGCCGGGACGGAGAACCATCGGAATGCATTCTGCTCTATTCGGCCCAGGATGTGATGGTGGCCAGATTTCTCATTGAGAACAAGGAACCGAACCCTGAGTACGGTCCGGAGGAGCTGCTGGCGATCCAGGAGCAGGACGAGAAGCGCCTGAACAATATGAACTACTACTGCATGACCACCGGATGTCTGCGGGAGTATATCCTGCGCTACTTTGGGGAGCGTATGGCGGAAGCCTGCGGGCACTGCTCCAACTGCCAGAAGGAATTTATCCAGCTGGATGTGACGGAGGAGGCCGGAAAGATTTTGTCCTGCATCGCTGAGTGCCGGGGACGTTATGGCATCAATGTGATCGCGGGAACCTTGTGCGGCCATAACACGGCCAAGCTGCGGGAATACCAGGTGGAGGGACTGAAAAGCTATGGGAGCCTGCAGGAGCTTTCCGAACCGAAGGTGAAGCAGATCATCAACCACATGCTGCTGGAGGAGATTCTCACTGCCACCAGGGATAAGTATGCGCTGCTGCGGCTGGGGGAGCACGCCCGGGATGTTATGCAGGGAACACTGGCGGTGACTATGAGAGTGCCAAAGGAACAGCCCAAGGAACCACAGCAAGATACGGCGGGAAGAAATGCAAAGCGCCGGAAATCCGACATTCTCAATTCCAAAGGGCTGGATCTCTTTGACAGGCTTCGGGAGCTGCGGCTTGCCATCGCCAGGGAGGAGAGCATGCCGCCCTACATTGTCTTTTCCGATAAAACCCTGGTGGACATGTGTGTGAAGCAGCCATTTACCAGAGAGGAAATGCTGAATGTCAGCGGAGTGGGCGTACACAAATATGAAAAATACGGTGCGCGTTTTCAGGAGGCCATCTATGCATATACCGAGGGAAGGAAAGAAAAATTACACTTTGGGTAACCATTTTGCGAATGCCGCGGACGAAACGGTTAGATATTTGGATAATATT
>CABQGZ010000373.1 GCA_902463835.1 uncultured Lachnospiraceae bacterium | reverse complement strand
TAGCAACGCCGTTCATTATGAGGCAAACGGGGATACTTATCAGCTCAGACTTCGTTTCATGCCCGGCGATTATTCAAATTTTGCTGCGGAAGGCACCGTATTCTATCTGTCTTCTGTTATGGCAGGTAAGTATGCGTATGTATCGAAGACCGTGTTTGTGCCAGGCCAAGACAGCATTCGTCAAGTGACGGCATACGATGACAGCCTGTACGTGGAGTATGACCCGAACAAGGGTTATGGCGCGGAAACAGGCGCCATGAAGCTGACTGCAAAGAAAGCGGGCGATATAGCGGCATTCTTTCCAGAATGCGATTTTACCAATGCTGTCTCCATTGAGTTTTATATATGGACGGAGGCGGAGATAGCCATTGGTGCACATTGGCACGATGAGAAGGCGATCACACCCGGACAGTGGACAAAGATGGTGATTCCCGTGACGAATTGGGAGTTGAATGACAATGTCTTTAAACTGCGTGCACTGGCGGCAACCTGGCTGAGCGCAACCCAGTCCTTGCCGGTGGAAACAGAGATTTGGGTATCTTCTGTGAATGTGGTTTATAAAAATTAATTTAGAAGAAAAAGGCGAGGCGGAAATTTGCTTTGCCTTTTTCTTTTGGTATCTGATATCTGGTGAAAAAAATCAGAAAATGACGATACTATGCCAGTGAAACACCAGAAAGTGGAGGCCTTCAAAATATGGTGTTTTTCGGATATATCTTATATAATGATAGCAGAGAAAAGCAGCTTACCCATTCCCATAAAAGGGATGATAGTCTTAAGGAGATGACTGGCATGACAACGAAGGAGTTGCAAAAGCAAAGCCGCGCGGAGCTGTTGCGGATGCTTTTGGAGCAGACCAGGGAGATGGAGCACCTAAGGGATGAATTGAATAAGGCCAGGGAACAGCTTCAGAGCCGGGAGATACTGCTGGCAGAGGCAGGCTCCATCGCGGAGGCCTCTCTTCGGCTCAACCGGATCTTTGAGGACGCCCAGCAGGCAGCAGACCAGTATCTGGAAAATGTAATCCGGAAATGTTCCGGGAATTCCACCGGACAACAGAGGCAGAAGGAGGGGAGGGGGAGGATGAAGCCATGAAAAAGAAATCCTTTTCTTCCATGCCTACGGTGCAGCAGCTGGAGGCGGAGCTGGAACGTGAGAAATACCGTTGCCGCTACCGGATGGCCTTGAGAAGCACGATCTATACGCTTATCACCGTGGCGGCGGTGGCCATACTGACGGCCACACTGTTTTTGCCGGTGCTTAAGATATACGGCAGTTCCATGTTCCCCACCCTTCGGGAAGGAGAGATTGTGCTGTCTGTGAAGAATGCCGGGTTTCGTCAGGGGGATATTATCGCGTTCTACTACAATAATAAGATTCTGGTGAAGCGGATGATTGCAGGGCCTGGAAGCTGGGTGAATATCAGTGAAGACGGCACAGTCTATGTGGATGGGGAGCGTCTGGAGGAACCATATCTGGAGGAGCGATCCCTGGGCGAATGTGATATTGAGCTGCCCTACCAGGTGCCAGACGGACGGTATTTTGTGATGGGTGATCATCGATCCACCTCTGTGGACAGCCGCAGCACGACAATTGGCTGTGTGGCTGAGGAGCAGATCGTGGGAAGGATCGTATTTGCAGTCTGGCCCTGGAGGTGCCTGGGACTGGTGAAGTGATACATGAGTGCAAAGGAGTAGATGCCTATGGCACGTAGCATAGTAAAACAGGAGAAAAACTTAAGAAAGCAATGGCGGAAAAGACAAAAGTACTGGAAGCGGGCAGTCAGCATTCTGGCGTGTGTGGTGGTGTTCTGTACCACTTATGCCTTAATTTTGCCGGCAATCACGTTGGAACAGAATGCCGGCGCGTCAAAAGGTGAGGAAATCAGAGAGGAATTGATTGAGAATCACGCCTATATCCACGATGCCAAGATGCATATGACAGGAGTTGGAGACAGCCAGAGGGAAGCAATCAGCACAGGGACGGATCCTTTTGACAATGATGACAGCTCTGGGAATGATTCCGGTCCGGACAATGATGTGATCCGCACCTTTGATGTAGCCACATATACGCTGGAATTTCGTACAGGTTTGCGGAGTGAAGCAATCGCTCAGGGAATTCAGGGATATCGGACCGGCCGGCTGTATTTTGAACTGCTTCTGCCGCTTGGGGAGAAAGAGGGCTGCTTTGAATTGGCCTCCATGGGATGGCTGGAAAGTGCACAGGACATCAAGTATAAGATTGAGCAGAAAGAGATTGATGGAAAGCAGTATCAGGTGCTGCACGGAAGTTATCTGATGGTTCCCTCTGAAGTAAATCCATCTGCGATTGGAGCAAGCTACAATGAGATGAGTGTCGCAATCCGTATACGGAATATGCACAATGGCGCGACAGTTCAGCCCCAGTTCACCCTTTGGCTTGCAGGCAACCAGGTGGGAACCGGGATTGTGGATGGCGTACCTGTATCTATCGTGACTGGAAGCAGTTATCAAGGGGCATACGGCACAGAATATCAGACAGTTATGCCACAGAAAATCAGAATCTCGGCTGCTCCCCGATACAATCTGGCCATTAAGGA
Source organism: uncultured Lachnospiraceae bacterium (assembly GCA_902463835.1). GTDB lineage: Bacteria > Bacillota > Clostridia > Lachnospirales > Lachnospiraceae > 14-2. Next base: position 1,875 of record CABQGZ010000373.1, on the reverse strand, counting down.
AGCGGAGGCGTCTTCCACATCCTATGTGGCGGACTTTGATTTTTCCACGGGAAATGATAAGGCGCTTTATAAAGATGCAGGGAAACGCAGCGGTCGTCTCATGGGCTATGGTCTGACATTGCAGCTGGTGGGCAAGGATGCCTCAGCTGGCCTGAAAGGTGTGGAGCTGCCGGATGAAAATTCCAGCATTACCTTTGATATCCGGATGACTTCCAGGTACAAGATCGACACAGAGACGGTAGAACGAGATGTGACAGCAGCGTACGGGCCACTGGTATGGAGCGCAGGACCGAATCAGGAGGGCGGAGGACAGCCGGATGGCCGTAATGTGGCGCAGGGACAGGGGATGGACTATGCAAAGCAAGGAGCTCCTTTTAATCAGGTGCATGAGAGCAAAAGGAATGAAAGCTGCAAAAATGGCGGCAGATGGACCTTCATAGTGGATGCTGCGGAACCAAATCTGGTGCATGTCACAGTCAGCGGATTTGAGATCGACGATACTTTTTTCCCGGATAATCTGGCGGGAGGGGCAGGAAGTGGATATTACTACGATCCTTCCGGGATCAGAAATGGCTGGGACGTTCAGAATGCGTGCTTTTCTGCCGGAGAGTTATGGATTGTACAGCCCTTTGAAGACCAGGCGGGGGAATCCGTTCGAGATAGATATGGGAACGGCACGTTTGCGCTTGTGATCCAGGATGAGAAGCTGGCAATGAAAAGTGTCAGCGGACAGTCTCTTGGGGAGCAGGCGGTTACTGGGGATGACAGTATACGAACCGGAGTTCCATTTAAGAGGCCCGGTGTTATCAACAGCGAGGTGTGGTATAACGAGTATCAGAAAGGATATGCAAACCCGCTGACGCCGGGGTGTTGGGAGACTGGCAAGGACTATGCGATGCCGGGACAGGAGGTTACGATTGAAAACCTGCTCTGTCATGATAATGCGGAGGGAGAGAATACCGGTGTAGCCTATGAGCAGCTGATCAAGTTTGATGCGGTATTTTACAAAGTCTATGAGAGCTCGGGCTCATTCAGCGTCTACCCATGGTGGACGCCCCGAGCGGAACAGGGGCTGGGAGGAGAGCCAAAGGTATCTTATCTGTGGGCAGCAAATCCCAAGAACCAGGCAGGCTGGGATCATAAGGGCAGGGAGCCGAATGAGGAAGGCTATGACCAGGACATGCGGGAGGCCAAAATTGATGATCTCATCTATTTTGGCAGCCTGGCCGAGCTGGAAGCAGCAGGATATACTTGTGTAGGTGTTCTTGCGGAGGCGAGAGGACTGTCCACCACAACCATGAATCACTTTGAATTTCTGATTGGCGGAAAGGTGCGGGAGGACTGTCCTGTAGGATATGTCTACATGGTGACTCAGGCGGCACGCAGCTGGTGCAAAGGGGATGTGACAGCGGAAGCGGCAGCGGCTCTGAAAAAAGAGCCAGCTCAATTGACGGATATCGATTATGATAATTACGCCAGAAATTATATGCCAAGTCGAAGCGCAGAGGGCGATCTCCCCAAGGCCTTTTGGAATAAGGAGTACGGCGGAAGCGACCGAGAGGTCTGCGCCGGTCTTGAAAACAGCCGGAAGTCTGTTTACAGCGAAAATGGATATGTGGGTGGAGACAACAATGCCTGGTATCTGGATTCCTGTCTGGTAGTGGAGCATCTGACAGAGATTCGAAAGACTACGGCTCAGACAAATGCGAGCCAGGAGGCAAAGCGTGTCTATGATCTGGATCAGGGGCAGCGGGTGGTAGACTATAGGCTGGAACCTACGATTAAAATTGGCAATCGTGTAGATCAGAAAAATGAGAGTCGCGTTATCACCACAACAATCTATATCGAAGATACGCTTCCGGCACAACTCCACTA
>CABQGZ010000372.1 GCA_902463835.1 uncultured Lachnospiraceae bacterium | reverse complement strand
GACGGCGTGATGCTGGGACAGAAGGTGACACCTCTTGCCAGCGTTGGCGTGTACGTGCCGGGCGGGAAAGCGGCGTATCCCTCCTCCGTCCTCATGAATGTGATACCGGCGAAGGTGGCAGGCGTAGGCCGTATTGTCATGACAACTCCCTGTAACAGAGAAGGAAAAGTCAATCCCGCCACGCTGGCTGCAGCAAAGGAAGCAGGAGTGACGGAAATCTATAAAGTAGGCGGCGCTCAGGCGGTGGCCGCCCTGGCCTTTGGAACAGAGAGTATTCCGAAGGTGGATAAGATTGTAGGTCCCGGGAATATCTATGTGGCTCTTGCCAAAAAAGCAGTGTTTGGTCACGTGAGCATTGACTCTATCGCAGGTCCCAGTGAGATTCTGGTGTTGGCGGACGAGACTGCCAATCCAAGATTTGTGGCTGCTGACCTTCTGTCTCAGGCAGAGCACGATGAACTGGCCAGTGCGATTCTTATTACCACAAGCAGAGAATTGGCGGAAAAAGTATCCGCGGAAGTGGATGTTTTCACCGCGTCCCTGTCCCGGAAGGCCATCATCGAGAAATCACTGGACAATTACGGCTATATCCTGGTTGCCGAGAATATGGAGGCGGCTATTGATACGGCCAATGAGATTGCATCCGAGCATTTGGAGATTCTCACCAGGAATCCCTTTGAGACCATGATGAAGATCAAAAATGCCGGCGCCATTTTCCTGGGCGAGTACGCCAGCGAGCCATTGGGCGATTATTTCGCGGGACCAAACCACGTGCTGCCCACCAACGGTACAGCCAAATTTTTCTCGCCCCTTGGCGTAGATGATTTTATTAAAAAATCCAGCATTATCTCTTATTCCAGGGAGGCGCTGGAACCGATTTATAAGGATATTATGCAATTTGCCACCTGTGAACAGTTGACAGCACATGCAAATTCGATTAAAGTAAGATTTGAAGATAAATAAGATTGATTACAGGAAGGTGATTACTCTTGGCAGCAAGAAAAGCGCAAGTGAACCGCAAGACAAAAGAGACAGATATCAAGCTGTACCTGAATCTGGACGGAGCCGGGCAGGCTCAGGTGGATACGGGCATCGGATTTTTTGACCATATGCTGGACGGCTTTACACGGCACGGCATGTTCGACGTAAATCTCACAGTGGCGGGGGATCTGATCGTGGACACCCACCACACCATTGAGGACACCGGCATTGTGCTGGGAAACGCCATTCGCAGAGCAGTTGGAGATAAGAAGGGAATGAAACGCTACGGCAGCTGTATCCTGCCCATGGATGAGACGCTGGTTCTGTGCGCCATTGACATTTCGGGACGCCCCTATTTTTCATTTGAGGGAACGTTTCCGACGGAGAAGGTGGGCTACATGGACACGGAAATGGTACGGGAATTCTTCTATGCCATCTCCTACAGCGCCGGTATGAATCTGCATATGAAGATTTTGTCCGGCTCCAACAGCCACCATATGGTGGAAGCGCTGTTTAAAGGCTTTGGAAGGGCCCTGGACGAGGCCACACAGCTGGACAGCCGGATTGTGGATGTACTCTCGACGAAAGGAAGTCTATAATGGAAAATAAGAATTTAGTGGCGTCCCTTTATCTGAAAGACGGAAAGGCAGTAAAGAACGCCGGAGGCATGGAAAGCGCCGGTGATATGGCTTCACTGGTAAAATTCTACAACGACAGCGGCATTGACAAATTGCTGATCTTTGATCTGTCAGACAGTGATGTGGAGCATGAATTGAATATTGGTGCAATCAAAGAGCTGAACCGGGAGATTGAGATCCCGGTCTGTGCTGGCGGAAACATCAACCGTCTGGAGGATATCAAAAAATTAATTTATGCCGGGTGTGAACAGGTGATGCTCAACAGCGCAAAGCCTGTGACGCTGCAGCTGGCAGAGGAAGGCTGTCAGAGATTCGGCAAGGAGAAGATGACGCTGTCCCTGGAGAATGTGGACATTTTATTTAAACATCGTGAGGCCATGGAGGAGAATATTTCTGAGATATACATTCTGAACGAGGCCATTGAAGATACTGTTTTGAATGTGACAGCGCTTCCTTATGCGGTGGTGCAGGATACCTTTGACCTGGAGCGGTGGGTATCCCTGTTAGAGGGAGCGCAGGTATCAGGCATCTTCGGACAATGCTTAAGTGACTGCAGTACCAATGTGATGGAGATCAAGGCTGCCCTGGCCAGCCATGGCATAGAGACAGAACGTTATGAAGCTTCCATGAATTTTGACAGCTTCAAGCTCAATTCAGATGGTCTGATTCCGGTTATCGTGCAGGATTATCAGACGTCAGAGGTTTTGATGCTCGCTTACATGAATCGTGAGGCTTATCATGCAACTGTAGCTTCTGGAAAGATGACATATTACAGCCGCAGTCGAAAGCAGCTTTGGGTAAAGGGTGAGACCTCCGGCCACTATCAATACGTGAAGTCTCTGACCCTGGATTGCGATAACGATACGATTCTAGCAAAGGTGTCCCAGGTGGGTGTAGCCTGCCACACTGGTGCGCCCAGCTGCTTTTTCCAGGAATTGCTGAAGAAAGAATATACGGAGCGGAATCCGCTGAAGGTCTTTGAGAACGTGTACAATGTCATCGCGGATCGGAAGGAGCATCCCAAGGAAGGGTCTTACACCAACTATCTCTTTGATAAAGGGATTGACAAGATTCTGAAGAAGGTGGGAGAGGAGGCCACAGAGATTGTGATCGCGGCCAAGAATCCGGATCCGGAGGAGATCAAGTATGAGGTGTCTGATTTCCTGTACCACGTGATGGTGCTGATGGTGGAGCGCGGGGTTACCTGGGAGGATATTACGCAGGAGCTGGCGCAGCGGTGATATGGAAATAAATCTTCCCGTCATATATTGCCCCAGACGGCATAAATATAGATAAGTGAATTTGAGCATAGGGGAGCTCCTTTATGACAGCAAATACATTGGAAGAACGGAAGAAAAATATCAGTGAGATCAAGGCGTCTTTTCAAAATCCTCACCAGTCCAGCCGTTATCAGGATCTCTCCGGTACGGATACGGATACGGCGGCAGTTACATATGGCGGAATGTTTAAAATGCGCCTTTTGATTGCTGTCGCCCTGTTTGGAGCTTTTGTATATTGCGATAAAAATGATGTAAAAGTCATTAGCTATACGACAAAGGAAGTGTCGAAGCAGGTCCAGAAAGATCTGGCTGTGGACAAAATTATGAATAAGATAGAGGAAGCACTTAGCTTTCGGATAGAATAAAGCTATCCGAGAACAATCTGGAAAAGCAAAATTTAACAGAATATTAATGCCGTTTTACCTGGAAATCCGTTGACACCATCCGACGATTTTCGTATACTGATAGTAACATTTCTCTCATGTATAATTCAAATAATAAAGGAAAACGTCAGGGTGGCAGACAAATGAAAAACGAACGTACAGATAAAACAAAAATAGATGGAAAGCTATTGTTGAAAGACAGTCACTATATCAGTAAGACAGCGGAATTTGTATTTATGATCATCGCAGGGATAATCATATTGCTCATTCCCCTTACATATCAAATAAGGTTTGCAGAATGCGTCCCCCATATGGTATTAATGGCATTTATATCGGTTCCATTTTGGTGGATAGGGGCAACGAATATAGCAAAAATATACAAGACGAAAAAACGGATACAAGCAGGTGAATACTGTGTGGAAGAGGACTACGTGACATATAAGCAGGTGGTACAGCATGGGAAGGAGCAGGGAAGCTCCGATGATTACTGCCAGATGTATCTCAACCGTTACTCTGCTAAGACGAATAAAGCTGTGATCATACCAAGGCAAGAATATGAAACGCTAAAAAACGGGGACAAATTCTATCTGGTTTATATTGATGGGGAGATGAGATTTTTTTATCCGACTGATAAGTATGAGATATAAAAGGGTAAGAGAGCTGTGAAACAGCTCTCTTTTTAAATACAGAAAAAAATCCATGCGATTTTTACTTGAAGTTCCTATGCAAAATATATATAATAGTAGAAGTTGCAAATATACATCCCCGGAAAGGAACACTATGAGAAACCTTGCATTAAGCGATGAAATATTGCTTACCATCGACAAGCCTGCCCGCTATCTGGGCAATGAAGTAAATATGATCCAAAAGGATCCAAAGGACGTGGACATCCGAATCGCCATGTGCTTTCCAGACGTGTATGAGATCGGCATGTCCCATCTGGGCATACAGATCTTATACGACATGTTCAACAAGCGTGCGGATACCTACTGTGAGCGCGTCTATTCTCCCTGGCCGGATCTCCACAAGATTATGAAGGAGCAGCAGATTCCGCTTTTCACCTTGGAGACCCAGTCGCCTGTGCGGGATATGGACTTCTTGGGCATTACCATCCAGTATGAGATGTGTTATACCAATATTTTACAGGTATTGGATCTGAGCGGGATTCCGCTGCAC
>CABQGZ010000371.1 GCA_902463835.1 uncultured Lachnospiraceae bacterium | reverse complement strand
GGCAGACGGTTCCTATCTGTCAAAGGTTCACGCCATCTCTGCTGCGGATTATGTGGCGGAGAATCCCGTGCCAACCGTAGCGGCCTGTGGTTCCTGCGACAAGATGCAGCCTTTTCTTGCCTCCAAGCGGCTGGAAGCCGCCCTACAGGAGAGCGGCGCCGACTATCGCTACTTTGTGATGGAACACTCCGGCCACGGCTTGCAGAATGACAATAAGGTTTACGCCGCCTATATGAAAACCGTAGAGGCGTACTTAGAGAAGTACATGGGGTGAATGAAGCGAAAATCACAGATAACGCGGAAAGGCTGACGCTATTTTCTCGGGCTGTATTAGCGCGAAGCAGCCGAGAGCTGTATTCCGAGTATAGGTAAAAGGTGAGGGCTAAGTTGAAATTCAAATCTAAGGGCATTGAAAGACAAAATTTTCCTGTTATCGGGATGGCTTGAAAATAAACGGCACTCTGTTCTTACCCAAAACACATAAAAATGAGAGACTGCCCATTGCAATTGTCTGCCATGAATTTATGGCAAATCAGTTGTTTTCCTTTCCCTACGCAAAAGCCTTGGCGGAGATCGGATTTGCCGCTTTCTGCTTTGATTTTTGCGGCGGAGGGCTGGTCAGTACAAGCCAGGGCAGCCGCCAGGATATGTCTGTTCTGACGGAAATCTCGGATATAAAGGCAGTCATTCGTATTGCCCAATCGTTAGGCAATACGGACGAAAGCGAGCTGCTCCTTGTAGGATGCAGTCAAGGTGGGCTGGTAGCAGCATTGACGGCGGCTCAGATTCCGGATACGGTAAACGCCCTTGTTCTGCTCTACCCCGCACTGTGTATTCCGGATGCTGCGCGGGCAGGTGAGATGCTTTGGCTGAAATTCGATCCGTCCCATATTCCGGAGAAAATGCATGCAGGCCCCATGCCGCTGGGCAGACGGTATGCGGCGGATGTGATGAATATGGATGCTTTTCGGCAGATCGCAGGGTATTCCGGCAAGGTACTGCTCCTGCACGGTGACAGAGATACGACTGTAGATATTTCTTACGCCGAGAAAGCCGAGTCTGTCTATCGGGCGGCAGGGACGGATATTCGTTTTGTTGTTATCCCCGGCGGAAAACATATCTTCCGCAAGCCATCGCAAATTCGGCAGGCAACACAGGAAATCACGGCATTTGTCCGCAAAATTAAAGAGGAGAATGAGAATGAAGCTGACAACGGTACTGTTTGATTTGGATGGGACACTGCTTCCCATGGATAATGACGAATTTACAAGGGGCTACTTCAAATTGCTTGCGGCGAAGCTGGCTCCCCACGGGTATGAGCCGAAGCAGCTTGTGGACGCCATCTGGGCCGGAACGGCTGCCATGGCAAAAAACGACGGAACCCAGAGCAACGAGTACGCTTTCTGGAAAAGGTTCTCCGCGCTTTACGGAGAAAAAGCCCTTGCGGACAAGCCACTGTTTGACGCTTTTTACAGCAATGAATTTCAAAAGGCGCAAGAATTGTGCGGCTATAATCCCAAGGCGGCAGAGGCTGTCCGCCTTGCAAAGGAAATCGGCTTCCGAGTTGTGTTGGCAACCAATCCGATCTTTCCCGCGGTTGCTACGGAAAGCCGTATCCGCTGGGCGGGCCTGACACCGGCGGACTTTGAGCTGTACACTACATATGAGAATATCGGCTTCTGCAAGCCAAATCCGTCCTACTATCTTGAAATCACGAGCCGCTTGAATGTGGCTCCCGAAGAGTGCCTGATGGTTGGCAACGATGTGACGGAGGACATGGCTGCGAAATTCGCAGGCATGGAGGTGTTTTTGCTGACAGATTGTCTGATCAACCGAGCGGGAAAGGATATAGCCCAATACCGGCACGGAGACTTCGACCGGCTTCTCGACGGGCTTCGTGAAGAGAAGTAAGGTTTATTGTACAATATGCCAAGATTTTATGATATTCCCCCAACATCTTCCGATGGCAGAATGAACAATCTGCGCTACAATAAGCGCGTAAATATTTTGGCATACTGTCAAAAGGAGGAGCCGCCATGGGAAAAGCAAAGCAGAAGATCAGCCAGGAGGGCTGGAGAACCACAAAGAAAGAACGCCGCAGCTACATCATAGGAGATCTTGGCCGGACGCTGGAGGGCTATATCGTTACCGCAATGATGAGCACCTTCATGATCTTCCAGGGGATCAATATGGCTGCCATTGCCGGAGCCATGCTGATCGTTAAGATCATTGATGCCTTTGACGATGTGATCTTCGGTTATTTGGTGGACCGCATTCATATTACGGAGTGGAAAGCCTTTAAGAAGGTGACCGGCGAAGGAAAATACCTGCCGTGGTACCGGCTGACCTTTTTCCTGTTTCCCATTTTTACAGCGCTGTTTTTCTGTATGCCGAGAGGCTGGGGCGCAGGCGGAAAGCTCGCGTGGTTCTTTATTTTCTATCTGCTGTATGATTTGAGCTATACATTGGTAGAAGTCCCCATGCAGTCCATGATCGTTACGCTGACCGACAATACCGACGAGCGCAACTCCATTTTGCAGACCAAGACGATCATCAACTCCATCGCCACCATCGGAGCCGGAATGCTCTGGACCGTGGCGATCAGCGAGCATGTGGGCATCGGCATCCGCGAGGTTGCACTGGTTTCCTCCGTTGCCTTTTTCTTCATGATGCTTCCTCTGGGCAGAGGCGTAAAGGAGCACAACACCACGCTGGCCAATGTGGATCCCAAGGAAACCGAGAAATATTCTCTAAAGGACATGTGGACCTGCATTAAAACCAACAAGTATTTGATGCTTCTGCTGCTCAGCACGGTCATCACCTCCTGCCTGCAAACCGGAGGCGCAGTAGGCCTGCTGGTTTCCTACTATCATTTCGGCAGCAGTCTGGTCATGGCCATTCCCATCCTGATTTCCCTGATTCCGGTCATTCTTGCGCAGATGCAGACGAGAAAGCTGGTCAACCGGTTCGGCAAGCTGAAGGTATTTATGGTCTGTGGCGTGATCGGCGCACTGATTCAGATGAGCATCTATTTTGTCGGTCCGATTTTCGTGATCTGCTGCACGCTGCTGGTGCTTCAGGCGCCCTTTGGAAATGTCAGCAATGTAGCAAAGAGCTTTTTCCTGCCGGATACCATTGAGTATACCCGATATAAAACCGGAAAAGACTGCTCCGGCATCTGCAATGCGCTGTCCTCCTTCGTAACAAAGCTAACCACCAGCGTTTCATCTTCCCTTGGCCTGTTCATCCTCGGCCTGTCCAACTACATTCCCGTAGCGGCGGAGAGCTTTGAGGACTTGCAGAGAGCCGGTGTCACGCAGCCAAAGGAGGCCATGGATGTGATGTGGCTGATATATGCACTGATCCCGCTGATCGGTACCCTTTTGGGCGTTCTGGTCATGGGCTTCTATAAGCTCAAGGATCAGGATGTGGCATTGATGGCCCGATGCAACGCCGGTGAGATCACCCGGGAGGAATGCGAGGCTCAGTTGAGCAAAAAGTATTGAGGAAGGTGCCGATATGGATGTCCGAGAAATCGACCGGGTTATGGAAGGGTATCTACAAAACCGGGAAATGGCCGGCGGTGCCTTGCTCGTCCGCAAGGATGATGAAATCGTTTATGACGGGAAATGGGGCTTTGCCGACCTTGCTGCCCGGACTCCGGTGACGGATGATACGATTTTTCGTATAGCCTCTATGACCAAGATCGTGACGGCTGTCGGTATCCTGAAGCTGATGGAAAACGGCGTATTGAGTCTGGATGACCCGCTTTCCAAATACCTGCCAGAGTTTTCCCATATGCGGGTCTGTGCCGACAAGCGGTATGAATTTCATCCCGGTATGAGCATGGTATCGCTCCTGCCGAAGCTGCTGTTTTTTCGGATGGACAAGGTAAAAACCGTTCCGGCAGACAGGGAGATCACCATTCGGGATCTCCTGAGCCACGCTTCCGGCTTACAGCAGGGTGTGGCCGGCATGATGGCCATGATGAAAGAAAACAAAAACGATACTCTGGAAGAACGGATTCATGCCTATGGTCGTTATGCGCTGGACTTTCAGCCGGGTACGGCTACCAGCTATTCGCCCTGCGCCGCCTTTGATATTCTCGGCTACCTGATGGGCGCTCTGACGGGTAAAAGTCCGGCAGAGGCATACCGGGAGCTTGTGTTTGCGCCGCTGGATATGAAAAGTGCCACATTCAGGCTCTCCGGTGAACAGAGGAAACACCTTGCCCGAACTTATACGAGAAAGAACGAAAAACTGACGGACATCACCGGAACCGGTAAGGATCTGGAGGGAATCATCCGTATCCAAAAGGACTCTGACTATGTGGCGGGCAGCGGCGGGCTGTACTGCACGGTAAAGGACTATGAAAAGCTGGGGAGAATGCTGTGCCAGGAGGGCAACGGGTATCTGAAGCCCGAGACCGTGCATATCATGCACACCGAGGCGCAGGAGAAGCACCTGGAACCGGAACC
>CABQGZ010000370.1 GCA_902463835.1 uncultured Lachnospiraceae bacterium | reverse complement strand
AAATGACACAGTTCCTCCCTTTTTTTATCACATTTTTTGTTCAAAATAGAACAAGAATCTTGTGAAAAAAAGGGAGGAATTTTTTGTGATTGAGATCACTCATCTAACAAAGAAATATGGCAGTCACGTGGCTGTGGACGATCTGAATCTGACGGTGGAACCGGGGAAAATCTATGGATTCTTAGGACCAAACGGAGCCGGAAAGTCCACCACCATGAACATGATCACCGGTTATATGGGCGCTACCGGCGGAACGGTGAAGATCAACGGCTTCGACATTTTTGCACAGCCCGAGGAAGCGAAAAAGTGTGTGGGTTATCTCCCGGAGCTTCCGCCCCTGTACGTGGAAATGACCGTGCAGGAATATCTGAACTTTGTGGCGGAATTGAAAAAGCTGCCCAAGGAAGAACGCCAAAAGCAGGTGGAGGATATCATGGAGCGAACCGGGATCAATGAGATGAAGAACCGGCTGATCCGGAATCTGTCCAAAGGCTACAAGCAGAGAGTGGGACTGGCCCAGGCCATTCTGGGGAACCCGGAGGTAATCATTCTGGATGAGCCTACCGTAGGATTGGATCCCAAGCAGATCATTGAAATGCGTGATTTGATCCGGGAACTGGGAAAGGAACATACGGTGATCTTAAGCTCCCATATTCTGAGTGAAATCAGCGAGGTCTGCGACCATATCTTCATCATCTCAAAAGGTAAGCTGGTGGCCAGCGATTCCACTGAGAATCTTGGCAATCTGATGCAGCAGAGCCAGAAGCTTCGCATGGAAGTGAAGGGCGAGAAGGAGCAGATCGAAGCTGCGATGCAAGCAATAGAGCAGATCAATGCTTTTGAGATTACAGCCGGTGAGGAACCGGGTGTCTGCCAGGTTTTGGTGGATGTGGGAAAGAAGAAAAACGCTCCATGGAATGAGCAAATAGATGAGATGTCTGTGGAACAAGAAATCGTGGCGTCAGAAGTGTGCGCGGAAGATATGCAGGAGAAAGAACAGACGGAACGAGACATCCGTGAGACACTTTTCTATGCATTTGCGGAGGCGAAGCTGCCCATATATGGAATGCGCAAGGACGGAGAATCCTTGGAGGATGTGTTCCTGAAGCTGACACAGGAAGCAGGAGGTGAGGCGTAATGTGGGCTATATTTAAAAGAGAATTCAAAGCATTGTACCAGTCTGTGATTGGCTGGCTGTTTATCGCGGTAACGCTTGGTGTATTCGGACTCTACTTCTATGTGTATAACCTGGTGTATGGATATGCGCAGCTTTCCACAACACTGTCGGCCATCACCTTTATATTGCTCATTACGGTACCAATCCTCACCATGCGGATTCTGGCGGAGGAACGCAGAAGTAAGACAGACCAGCTGATTCTAACTGCTCCGGTTTCTGTGGGAAAAGTAGTCTTAGGAAAATACCTTGCTTTGGCGGCAACCTTCACCATTCCGGTTGCGGTCATGTGTGCAACACCTCTCCTTTTAAGAAGGTTCGGAGATATCCCATACGGAGAGTGCTATGTGGCGATTCTTGGATACTGGCTGTTTGGTTTGACCTGCATTGCGATTGGAACATTTATCTCATCTCTGACGGAAAGCCAGGTGATCGCGGCTGTCTTAAGCTTTGGAGCGCTGTTTCTGGGATATATGATGAGCGGGATAACCGGAATGATATCCTCCAGTGGAAATGTGCTGACAAAAATCTTAAGCTGCTACGATCTGACCTCCAGGATGGACGATTTTTTCAGCGGATTTCTGGATGTGCAGGCTGTGATCTACTATGTTTCCATGATTGCGCTGTTCCTGTTTTTGTCGGTGCAGTCCATCCAGAAGCGGCGATGGAGCATGAGCAGCAAGAAGATTGCCACCGGCGTGTTCAGCACAGGTTTTATTGCCATCGCTCTGGCTGCTGTGGTTGTGGTAAATCTTATTGGCGGCCAGCTCCCGGAGACAATCCGGGCTGTGGATATGACTTCCCAGAAGCTGTATTCCATTACGGATGAGACCAAGACGGTTTTGGGCGGGCTGGATGAGGATGTTACCGTCTATGTACTGGCAAATGAGAAATCTCAGGATGCCACGGTAGGCAAGACATTGGAGCGATACGCCAATTATTCCAAACATATCAAGGTGGTGTACAAGGATCCAGCGGTATCCCCCTCCTTCTACACCTCCTATACAGACGGCAGTGTTACAAAGAACAGTCTGATTGTGGAGGGAAGCAAGCGCTCCAAGGTCATCGATTACTATGACCTGTATGAGACACAGGTAGATTATTCTACCTACAGCAGCAAGGTGACAGGCTATGATGCGGAGGGACAGCTGACCAGTGCTATCACCTATGTCACAAGCCAGGATACACCAGTAGTCTACCAGGTGACAGGCCATGATGAGCAGAGCTTAGCAGGAACCTTTTCCGATGCGGTATCGAAGCAGAATATCACGCTGGAATCCCTGAATCTGATGGAGACGGATGAAATCCCGGCAGACGCGGCAGGACTGATCATCAATGCCCCGGCCAAGGATCTGTCCTCCGATGATGTGGATAAGGTGCTTTCTTATTTGGAAAAAGGCGGAAAAGCGCTGATTGTCACAGGCTACACAGGGACGGAGATGCCGAACTTTGAGCGTCTGCTGGCGGCCTATGAGGTGAGCATTGCGGATGGAATCGTCATGGAGACCAACCGGACTGCCTATTACCAGGCGCCCTACTTCCTGATGCCGAAGGCATCCTACGATACGGTTACGGCGAATGTGTCCGGTTCTTACATTTTTGTTCCATATGCTCAGGGGCTTTTGTATCCGAAGGATGACGGGGCAGAGGATGGCACGGCGGATACGTCCAGGGATCCGGAGAGTACATCTCAGGAGACCGGGGACGCCGTACAGGAGACGAAAGGGAATACCTCAGTTACTTATAAAGAATTACTGGCAACCACCAGTTCGTCATACTGCAAGGTAAATGTGGCGAATATGGAGACTTATGAGAAAGAAGCAGGCGATATCGACGGCCCCTTTGCCCTTGGCCTCCATGTGAGCAAGGCACTTGCAGATGAGAGTAATGGAGCAGAGAGCCAGGAGGGAGCAGACAGCCAGAGTAATAAGAATTTGACAGCGGAACTGTATATCTTCTCCAGCACCAGCATTTTCACGGATGAAGCCAGCCAGATGGCTTACGGAAACAATGCAGCCATGTTTGGCGGTGTACTCTCAGAGTTTGCAGGCGATGAGGTATCAAGCGTTGTGCCGGTGAAGAGCTATGAAACTGCTCAGCTGGTAATCACGCAGGCCAACATTGTGTTTGGCGGGCTGGCTCTGGCCATTCTCGTACCGGTGGTGCTTCTTGTTCTTGGAATTGTGGTATGGGTGAGAAGGAGACGGAGATAATGCGAAAACAGAAAAAGCAGTTTATTCTATTGTTTGTAGTGTTGATGGTATTCTGCGGTGCATTCTTTGGACTGCGGGCCTTCAACCAGCAACAGAAGGAGCAGGAAGACGCAGAAAAACAAGCGGAGAAGATTACTGTTGTCAGTCTGAAGGCGGATGAGATCACGGAATTTTCTTATCAGAAGGATGAGAAGGAAGTGAGCTTTGTAAAGGAGGAGGGCACCTGGTATGATCAGAACGACAGGACGATTCCGATTGTGCAGACCATGATCAGCACCATGCTTTCCAATGTGGAAAAAGTGACCGCAGATCAGGAGATTGCGGATGTCCAGGATGTGAGTGAGTATGGTTTTGACCAGCCCGAGAACGTGATACGGCTGAAGATGGCGGACGGGAAGGAGCACACCATCACCATCGGCATGTACAACAGCATGACCAGCCAGTATTACATGATGGTGGATGAGGACACGCGCGTCTATCTGACGGACGGTACCGTCTATTCGGCCTTCCAGAAAAGTGTGGAGGATCTGACGGAGGAAGTAGAAAGCGCTGATGATGACAAAGCAGAGGATGATACGGCTGAAGAGGGAGAAGCCACAGAAGGAGACACCTTAGAAGAGGATTAACGATAAAGGATCAAGATAGAGGATGCCCATGGCGTAAGTCAGACAGGGGCATCCTTTTTCCCATGGTGAGCTCTGGGCATGGGGCGATTGTATTCAATTCAGCCCGTGCAGCTGCCGAAAATATTTTTGATTACCAGTTGAAATTGGAGTGGCTATATGCTATCATAACACAAGATTCTTTTTTAGGAGGTTTGTTATGAAAAGACGTGTGAGCCTGCTTTTGGGTGCTGTCCTGGCACTTGTGATGATAACTGGATGCGGAAGCAATCTGAAGGTTGACAAGAATACAGTTTACGTGCAGAAGAAAGGAAAGGTGATCGGGGCCACGGTGGAGCGCTTCGATAAGAGCTACTACGACGAGAAGGAACTGGAAAAATATATCAATGACAGAGTGGAGAGCTATGTCTCCGATCATGAGAAGAAGAGTGTGAAGGTGGAGAAGTTTTCCGTGGAAGAAGGCACAGCCAAGT